>NZ_JAOTGJ010000001.1:0-210211 GCF_044427225.1 Streptococcus sp. 2022WUSS037
ACTGATGAATTGCATCAGACATTTGGTTTCAGAAGTGATTATCAAATTATTAGCGAAAAAAAGATGAAAAAAATTTTACAAGCGTCAAAATCGAGAAAAAGTACGCATTTTTGATATAAAAAGAAAACCTCTCTAAACCCTTGATATGCATAGGGTTAGGGAGGTTTTTGTCGTTTAAAACTGTCAAAGACGGGATTGTAACACAAAGGTTCGTTTTTTTGCAAGGAATTTTATAAAATTTTATTTTTTAGGACAATGGCAGAGCGGGGATAAGAACTCCATTGCTTATTCGAGTTCATCTGCCAGCTCTTTTTCCACCTGCTTCTGACGATACTTATTCGCCCAAGATAGTATGTTCAACAATAGCAAATAAAGACAGGTAACAGAGACGAGGAATATCAAAATCACCACCCAAAAATGCCAATCCCAGACACCAGAATAATGCTGTCCATAGGTCTGGTAGTTGGTCCAAGCCATTACAATCGTTGTCCCAGCAATCACCCCTCCTAGGTAAAGGTAAGCCTGCCAAGTAGTTCCTCTTTCCATATCAAGCCCTTTCTTCCAATAGCCATAAAAGAGATAGACTGAAACAACCAACATGGCAATCAGTTCAAAAACATAGGTATCAAACGGCCATTTTAAGACCAGACTTTTGATGAGAAATGAGAGGGGCAAAAGAATATTCATGGTCTTTCCCACCCAGGCAAAGACTTGGTTTTCTTCTTGTTGAACACGTTCATCAGTCACAATTTTTTTCATCAGTTGGTTCCTCCCAAAATAATTGATCTAAACTTTTCCCTAAACAGTGGCAAATCGATAGACAAAGACTTAGACTAGGATTGTATTTCCCTGCCTCAATCAGACCGATGGTCTGGCGGGTCACTCCAATAGCCTCTGCCAAGTCCCCTTGGGTCATATCTTTTTCCACACGCGCTAACTTTAACCGAAGATTTTTCATTCCATAGCCATCCTCCTGTCCATTTTTATAACTTTATTATACACTATATTTTTCTTTTTGCAATATATACATTACATTTTGTTTGATTTTTTTAACAAAAAAGAAGATAAAACCGACTCCTTAAATATCCATGCTCCTCTCCGCTTATTTCACACTCTTAATCCGTTTCTTAATCTTCTGACCAAACTCCATCATTCTCCGCTTTTCTTCTGGCCAGATTTTGGTCACGCGATCCACGGCTATGATAAAAATTACCACCACTCCGTAATCTTTGGCACTGGCAATTACTCCTAGGTTTTCCAAAATCGTCAAAAGCAGGTAAAAACTAAACAAGATGGTCCGTTTGGGCAGAGCCATCAGGAATTCAATCCCCGCCTTATAGCCCAGATAAATCTGCCGATTAAGTCCCTTGGCACGTTCCAACCGCCGATTGAGAAAGGCACGAATGCGACTATAAAACCAGTCAGAAGTCAGAAAAAGTGACTGGGCACCAATTACAATCAAAGAAACATTATTGGCATGTTCTTCCTTAAGCCCGAGCGCTCTAGTCACAACGTAGGTCCAATCACCATTATCAATACAGATAAAAATAGTAAAGTAAACAACCGCTCCCGCTACTATAACAAGGGGAAGAGCACGGATATATTTCAACATAGAATAACCTCTCTTGGACAAATCTTAGAACCTATATTCATAAACAAAGTGTTCTTATGCAAGAAATCGTTTTTGCTCATCAAGGCATTTTTTTGAAGGAATACTTGACTCTATCACCATTTAGTTTCACTTTATTGCTTCGACGAGTAAAAAGCTCCTATGGCTGTTTTCGCCTACCACCTAATTGGTCAGAAATTTCCTTTCCTTATCTCCACCTTCAAACACTCCAATGAAAGCGATGAACTGTGAACACAGGTTCTTATATATATTGTAATATGTTATACCAAATACGGTCAAGCAGGGGCTAGAATTTCAGATACGACAACTGTATATCCTTAGCATTTTTTACTTACCCCAAAAAGAAGAAGACCACAAATGGACCTTCTTCTCTTTTCATCTAAGTAAGCTAATAAAATAACTCTTATTTTTCCTCTTTTAACACCAGATTTAATACCAAGGCCGCCAAGGTCCCTGTTGAAATACCTGATGAGAAGACCATTTGAAGTGCTGATGGAAGATGGCTTAACAATTCTGGACGAACGGTCACTCCAATCCCAAGCGCAAAGGCAATGGAAATAATCAAGAGCTCACGGTCCCCAATTTTAACCGTTGCAAGCGTCTTAATCCCTTGAGCAGCAACCAAACCGAACATGATAATCCCAACACCACCAAGAACCGGCTGGGGCATGATGGAAATCAAGGCTGATAATTTTGGAAAGACACCAAGTAGGGTCAAGATAATACCTGCTAGAATCATGACATGACGACTAGCAACTTTTGTCAAAGTAATGAGGCCAACGTTTTGTGAGAAGGCTGTATTTGGACCAGCCCCAAAAATACCGGCAATTAAGGAACCAACGCCATCTGCTAAAACACCATTTGCTGCCCGCTCAGAAGAAATCTTTTGATTTGAAGCTTCTCCAATAGCCATCATAATCCCCACCGTACCAATCAAGGATACAACATAGGCCGGAATGAAGGCTAGAATAGAAGATAGGTCAAATTTCACACCATAATGGAAAATTTTAGGAAGAGCAAACCAGGCTGCCTCTCCAACAGCAGACATATCTACTTTTCCAAGCAGAATACAGAGGACATATCCAAAGACCATACCGAAGAAGACTGACGCTGTTTTCAACATTCCTTTACCATAATGATTCAATGCCAGAGTAAAGACCAAGACGATAAAGGCAATACTGATATTTTCAACAGAGGCATAGTCTGAAGCGCCAGCTCCACCAGCTGCCCAGTCCATACTCACTGGCATGAGGGTAATACCGATGAGGGAAACAACGGTTCCCGTAATCAATGGTGGAAAGAAGCGCATCAAGGGTTTGACAAAACGGCTGAGAGCGATCTCTACAAATGAACCAGCAATCGTTGCTCCTACAATACCAGCAATTCCCAACTGACTACCAACGCTGATAGCTGGATTGGCAAAGGTAAAGTCCGTTCCCATCATACCAGAGACACGTGAACCTACTGACCCAACACCTTTAGATTGCAAAATGGTGGCAATACCAGCAACAAAGATAGAGGCTGATACCATAATAGAAGTATCTTCTACCGATAATCCCAAAGCACTTGCAACGACGAGAGGCACTGCGATGATTCCTGCAAAAGCTGCTAAAATATGCTGAAAAGCAAGCAAAACTGCCATCCCTTTTGGTGGTTGTTCATCAATTCCGTAAAGCATCCCTGAGGAATGTTCATTTGTTATTTTCTGAGACATGATTTCTCCTTCATTATTCCTAAATAATGGTATTAGTCTATCAGAAAACATAATCATTTTCAATACATTTTACTCCTATAAACAAATAATGTTCGTGTTTATAGAGGGATTTCGTCAATATTTACAATATTCCAACCCAAAAATTCGTTTATTGTTTTGATTTTGACAAAAAAATGCTATAATACACAAAAGTAGCATTTGGAGGAGAAGATAAACATGAAAGCTTTGGAAGCACGCATTTTAAAAGATGGTCAGGTATTAGGTGAAAATATCTTAAAAGTTGACTCATTCTTGACCCATCAGGTTGATTTTCGCTTGATGAAAGAAATGGGGCAGGTCTTGGCAGATGCCTATCGCTCTAAAGAAATTACCAAGGTTATCACGATCGAAGCCTCGGGTATTGCACCAGCCGTCTATGTTGCAGAGAGCTTAGATGTGCCAATGATTTTTGCTAAAAAGCATAAAAATATTACTATGACCGAAGGTATTTTGACTGCCGAAGTCTATTCGTTTACCAAGCAAGTCACCAGTACCGTCTCTATTGCTAGTAAGTTTTTGTCGCCTAAGGACCGTGTTCTAATCGTTGATGACTTTTTGGCCAATGGACAAGCAGCAAAAGGCTTGATTGACATTATCCAACAGGCTGGGGCGCAAGTGGCTGGGGTTGGTATCATCATCGAAAAGTCCTTCCAAGACGGTCGCCAGCTCTTACTGGATGCAGGTGTCCCTGTTACTTCACTCGCTCGTATTGAAAAATTCCAAGATGGACAGGTTGTTTTTGCAGCTGCGGATATTTAAAAGGACTTGCTTCCAATCGGGAGCAAGTCTCTTCTATTTATCTATAATTCCACACCAAAGACTTCTAATTGCTTCAATTCGGCAGCAGTCAACCTGCGGTATTCCCCCAAGGCTAAGCTGTCGTCCAATACCAAGGGCCCCATTGATAGTCGTTGCAAGTCTGTCACCGTCTTTCCACAGGCCTGCACCATGCGTTTGACCTGGTGAAATTTCCCTTCTCGGATAGTGATGTCAACGAGCGAGGTCTGCTTAGCTTCATCTGTAAAGAGGATGGTCAACTGGGCTGGCTGACAGGTAAAGTCTTTCAGCTCCATTCCTGCCGCAAATCGTTCGACATCCTCTTGGGTCATGATCCCGTCCACCTGTGCACGGTAGAGTTTATCAACATGTTTCTTCGGAGAAAGCATGGTATGAGCCAGCTGACCGTTGTTGGTCAAGAGGAGCAAGCCATGGGTATCGATGTCCAAGCGTCCAACAGGAAAAACTTCCTTCTGGCGAGCCGTATCATCTAGCAGGTCCAAGACAGTCCGATGGCGGTCATCCTCGGTTGCTGAAATAACTCCTTTGGGTTTGTTCAATACATAATAAACAAATGTTTCATGGCTCAAGACCTGACCTGCTACTGCAATCTGGTCCGTCTTTTCGTCAATCTGTTGCTTGGGGGATGTCTCTACTTGGCCATTGACTGTGACTTGCTTGTTTTTCAGGACTTTCTTGACTTCTGTCCGACTTCCAACACCACAATCCACTAAAAATTTATCTAATCGCATACGAGTTTCTTTTCCCTCTAGTAATTCTTTTACATTTGTTTTGGTGAGTTTTTTCTTTCTAAAATGTTCAGCTAAAGTAAACTTACATTCAGGATAATTTGAACAACCATAAAACGATTTTTTTAATACAATATTGTTGCCACACTTAGGACATTTTCCTACAAGGGGTCCCGAGCGCTTAGTGGGAATTTGTACCCCTTATCGATACAAATTCCCCGTAGGCGCTAGGGACCTCTTTAGCTCCTTGGAAGCTGTCAGTAGTATACCTAATAATTTATCTACATTCCCTTTAGTAACGTGTAACTTTCCAAATTTACAAAAGCGACTCATAGAATTATTTCCTCCCGTTAAATAATAGATAACTATTAAAAATAGACAATACTTGCTCATAAGTAACGGTACTTAAATTGTTTACTTTGGCGTGTTTCATTGCTTGATGAAACTGATTTTTAGTAAACAGTTGACGATATTCTCGATTGACCCATTTTGAAACAAAGTACGTATATAGCTTCCAATATTTATCTGGAACATCTGTGGTATGGCGGGTAAGTTTTATTAAGACACTGTTTACTTTTGGTTTAGGATGAAAGCATTCCGCTGGCAGCTTAAGCAATTGCTGAATCGAGACTTGAGTGTGCAAGAGCAACCCTAGTGTTCGGTGAATATCCAAGGTACGCTTGTAGAATCCTTCTTCAACAATCAGATAGATGTCAGACGCATGGCTTTCAAAAACCACTTTTTTAATAATTTGTGTACTTAAATGGTAAGGAATATTCCCAACAATTTTATACCTCTGTTTGTTAGGGAATTGAAACTGTAGAATATCTTGGTGAATTAAAGTGACACGATTGTTCAGTTTTAATTTTTCTGACGATAAGTTGAATAGATGACTGTCTAATTCAATAGACGTTACCTGTTTACTTATTTTAGCCAGTTTCGTCGTTAAATGCCCTTTACCTGTTCCAATTTCGTAAACGGTATCGGTTTCTTTTAAATTCAATTGTTTTATTATTTGGTTGAGTACTTTTTCACTCGTTAAAAAGTTTTGAGAATGTTTTATATTTTTGTTCATGTTATCACTCCTGAAGTGATTACATCTATAAACAAATACAGAAGTTAAACGATTTGTTTGTAATTTTAGTTATCTGTTTAAAAAGTCATAAGATTAGTCACTGGTAGGAATTAATCTAACGTATTTATTTATCTGCGTAATCACTGTTTTTAGTCTGTTTCAACAGTAGATGTTTTATCTACATTACGCATTTTGAATACCAACATGACGAATCCCTCCTTCTTAATTACAAATTTTTAGCATCTAATTTAACTTCAATTCCTATTATACAAAATTTTATGATATGGTGCAAGTCAGCACGAACACGAACCGTCTTATCTCCCATTATATCTTTTTTTGCACTGATTGGTGTATCATTTCGTTTTTCTTTTTGTGCGCCTAAATTTCCCACAATCACTCACTTCTTTCTATTTCTTCTTATTCTTATTTTATCATCAACAATCACAAATCACTTGTGATTTGTGATAAGTGATTTGTGATTAATATATAAAAGCCCTCTTTAAAGGGCTTTTATGTTTATTTTGAGAAAGATATAAAATCAATATATCCCTTTTCTCCGATTTTTACAACGGCATTGTAGGACTTTCTATCTTTCGTTTTGATTCCTTTTACCAGGGTTTCTTTTCCATTTTGATATATTCTGCTTGCTTTTCTATTTCTGTAAATCCAAGAGCATGAAAGAGTTTTTGGTCAACTTGATGAGAGCTAGCAACTGTCAGTTTGATACTAGCTGGTTGAACATGTTCCACTATGTAATCTTCAATAGTCTGGTAGAAAGCTCTGCCATTCCCCTGACCTGTCAAAGACGGTTTCATGCCCAAACGAATGTCAACGGTCTCGCCATCTTGGTCAATACAGAAATAGCCCATGAGGGCGGCATTGCGGATGACTGCAAAAAAGCGGTCCCCACGCGCCTCTGGTGAAATCATCTCAGCATAAGTCTCGGAGTTTGCACTAAATGTATAGGCATCCAAAGGTGGTTGATAGCGCCATTGGTTAGCAATTTCCAATGCCAGATCCTGGGGCAGGGGCATGATGTAAAAATAATCCATTCTTCGGAAATTTTTTGCCAAATTTTTAATCCGACGGTTTTGGGTGGCGTAATGATCTGTCTGATAGACATAATCCACATAGCCCTGCTGATAGGAGGGAATCATGTCCTTAAAAATCAACTGAACATCCTCGGGAAAACGAAGAATTAATTCATTTAAGCGGTTGTTTTCTAACATAGGAATATTATACCAAAAAGGAGCGGAAATCCGCTCCTACTTCTTCAATCGTACTTGTTGGTAAATCAAGCCAGCGCTTATCAAGGCACAGCCGATGGCGTAAATACCAAAGGCTCCTGTTGGGGTTGGGTTGAGTTTTTCCAGATAGGTCGGCAAGATGGCAGATGTGGCACCGCCGATATTGCAGCCCATAAGGACGATTGTCATGACCGCATTGAGCAAGGCCTTAGGCGCTCGGTCTGTTACCTGACTAAAGACAATGGTTAGAATGATGCTGTAGAAAAATCCTGACACCATGCCACCGAGTCCAAGCACCCAGAGATTATCCGCAAAGGCAATGCCGACAACCGCGAGTCCAAAGACCACGTAGGCAACAGCTAAAAGCCAGCCCTTCAAACGACCAACCAGGCTACTAAAGACCGTCCCTGCCACAATCCCCATGACCTGCATAAGACTGAGAATCAGACTGGCTTGCTGAGCAGTACCGATGCCCTTTGCCAAAACAATCTGAGGAATACGAATGGTCAGAAAGGTATTGACATTGATAACAAAGAAGGCTAAGAATGCCAGATAAATTCCCATCATCCACATGGTCTTGTCCAGTTTGACCTTGGGCGCGTTCTCCTCAACCTTCACCTCCATGCGAGCCAGCAATTCCTCCTTGGGAACAAAGAGAAGGAAGAGGGCCAAGATGACCAAGGCAAAAAGGTAGACCAAGAAGGCAGGTTGCCAACCAAACTGGGTCAACCAACCGACAAGGAGGGTAAGCCCTGCACTTCCCAAAACCTCTGCTGAACCACGCAAGCCCATCATCTGCACCCGTTCTTGACCGGTGAAAAAATTACCGATGATATTAATAGCACGCGCATTGATCAAGCCAATCCCCAAACCAAGCAAGATACGAGCCAATAAAATCAGAGGATAAGCCGTTAGAAACATGGGCAAAGCTCCGCCGATGGCCATAAGCAAAAGCCCTGCAATGATAATGTTTCGTTCAGACAAGAAACGGACAACTAGACCGTTTGCCAATAGAGTAACCATAATAGCAAAAGAGGTCACCGTAATCAAATTTTCCACCTGGCCCGCTGCAATTCCCTGCTGGGCAAAATGCTCAATCATCTGCGGAATAGCTGGCGAGACAGCAAATGTCGAAACCAGCATGGTGGATAGGGCCAGCAAACTGGCTTTTTCTAAAATTCTTTTCATTTTTCTCCCTTTCAACGTTCGTCTTTTACTAGTATAGCAGATTTGAGACAAAATAGATAGGTGACTGAGACTTTTATTCTCCTAGATTTCATGCTATACTTAATCTATCGATACCCAAAGGAGAGAATCATGTCTGTTATTGAACGATTGACAAAAGCTGCCCATTTGATTGACATGGATGACATCATCCGTGAAGGGCACCCAACCCTACGCCAAGTCGCTGAAGAAGTTGTATTTCCCCTATCTGATCAGGAAATTATTTTAGGCGAAAAAATGATGCAATTCCTCAAACATTCGCAGGATCCAGTCATGGCGGAGAAGATGAAACTCCGTGGCGGAGTTGGTCTAGCAGCACCTCAGATTGACGTTTCCAAACGCATCATTGCTGTCTTAGTCCCAAATCCAGAAGATGAGGAAGGCAATCCACCTGCCCAAGCCTACTCTCTAAAAGAAGTATTGTACAATCCTAAAATCGTGGCTCATTCTGTCCAAGAAGCCGCCCTTGAAGGAGGCGAAGGCTGCCTATCTGTTGACCGCGAAGTTCAAGGCTACGTAGTCCGCCACGCGCGTGTGACTGTTGATTACATGGATAAAAACGGAGAAAAGCACCGCATCAAACTCAAAGGCTATAATGCCATTGTGGTCCAACACGAAATCGACCACCTCAACGGTGTCATGTTCTACGACCGCATTGACCCAGAACACCCATTTGCCGTTAAAGAAGGCATGTTGGTGATTGAATAAACATAAGAAACTGACTGAATATATAGTCGAATGAATTAGCTTTCAGACAAGGAACTGAGGTGCAGGCTGTACTAGAGTACGGCAATCCGAAAGTGACGATGTATCAAAGTTAATTCAAATGACTATATTTTCAGCCAGTTTTTCTTTTTCATATACATAGCAGAGCTAACTGCCTAAAAATTTCCTGCCCATCCAAAATCAGATCTTGAAAGAGGAGGTAGTCCAGCAGAGCCAGCAAACCAGCTAGCAGGATGAAGACGACCAAGCGGTTTGAAAACCGAACTTGCAAGAGATGATTGAGACTGACTAGCACAATTTCCAAGACAAGCAAGCCAAGCACCATCCACAAGAGATAAGAAGCATTGGGCAGGAAGTAAGCCCAGAGTTCTTGTCCCCTCAAGAGTTCTAGAAAAATCCCCCTCTCCGAATGCGAAAGCAAGATAAGGCCATCTTCCAGATAACCGATTCCCCCGACCAGACTATTGACTAGGAAAAGACTAGCTAAAAAGAGCATTGTAAAACAAAGAGCCTGGACCAGTCCCAGCAACCACTTGGTGACTAGAACCTTGCGCAAATCCACAGGCTGGGTCTGATAGAGACGCCAGTTTTTCCCTGCAACCTCTACCGCCTTACCCCGACTGCCAAGCCAAACCGCCAGCAAGAGAACCAACAAATAGACCGGACCATCAAAGAGAGAGCGCAGGCTGCCGATACCTGACAGATCTCTGGAGCGGTCCCATGAGGGATCGTCTACTGGAACCAAGGCATCATTTGTGTCAAAACGATCTTCCAAGCTGGTTAAAATGACATCCTTGCCCCGCTTAGTTGCTGGCACCCCAGCCTCCATCAGCTGCTGCCAGTAATACTGACTGACCTGATTGCGGGTCTGGTAACGGCGAAGATTGTCCACCGTCTGGGTGGCCCCAATATCACCATTGGCAAATGCCTTCTCCTCCCTAGCCCATAGATAGACCTGCTCTGCCTCCAGCATAGCAAGGTGACTGGCTGGCAAAGCATTAGGATTGTCCTGATAAACCTGCCACTGCTTGACATATAGGTCCTTATAGATATGATATTCCTGTAAAAGCTCAACTCTTCGCTCCAACTCTTCCTGATAGCTCGCGTCCTCCTTGACCAACTGCCTCAGACGGTTGATTTCCGACTGCAAAACCTCCACATAGGCCCCATCCTGCTCATAGGACTGGGCAACCAACTCCATAGAAACCCTCTCCTCCTGGGCAACCTCTTGCTTTTGTAGGCCTGTCACTAGGGAAAATAGCAGAGCTAGGAGCAAGTTGCCTAAGACGAGCCCTTTCCAAGAATTGAGCCGACTAAGGATGAGAACATCAAAAGACCAAATCTTGTCTAAAGAACCTGTGTCTAACTCCTTCTGATGACCAACTAGCAGGACTAGCCTTTTCTTTTCTGTCAGCACATAATAAGCAAAGAAAAGCCCAATGGTCAGCAGGAGGAAAACATCCACCTGTAAAAAGACCTGTGAAAATCCAGCTGTGTCTAAAAAACTCGGAAAGGCTAACAAAGGCAGAACTTGACCTGACCAACCAGCTACTGCACCAGCCTGATAGGAAAGCCCCAGAGCCAATAGTAACCCCGTCACCACAAAAATCAGCCGACTGGCTAACAAGTGGTCCAAAAATCCAAATAGCAGGCGAACAGCAAGAAGCAATACCAACCAAAAACCAAGCAAAATAAGCCCGTAAAGCCAAGAGCCAATCAACTGACTCTGACCCAAAATCTCAACAGGGGCTTGAAAACTAGATACAGCCAACTGACCTGTCAGCCCATCATAGACCAGGATAAAAAGTAAACCTATCCCCATAGCCAGCAAAAGCGATAGCATGGAGGCAGCCAAACGCCTGATCCCCTGCAAACTCAGACTATCCCATTGCCGCAACTGCCAAACTTGATGAGCCAGTGTCTTTTCCACCAGCTGATTGGCAAGCAGAAAACCAAGCACCAAAAATACAGGAAGAAAACCAAACAAGCTTTCTAAGTAGGCTTGAACAATACGCCCTGTTGACCAAGCCTTGTTTTCAGGACCATCAGGCACTTGATACTCAATCAACCAGTCATTCCATCTGGCCAAACGTTCGACTTCCGTTTGTGTCAAGGAATTCCGAGTTTGAAAAAGCTGTCGATTGCGACTGATAAAATAGTCCAGGTCTTGATACATGAGTTTGCGATAGTTGGGGATAGCTTCAAACTTCCCCTCATCTAAGGCCTGACCGACACTTTCTATATCGGATTTCAAGCCCAGCATTTGCGGTGCTTCTTCTGAGCCCTCCTCAATTTTTATATCTGCCAAGACACTAGCCAATTCACTCAGTTCTTCTTTATAGGTTTCCACATAGGTCGCTTGATGGGCTTGCCTTTGCGAGATGGGAAGGTAGGCCAGACCTAGAAAACCCAGCAAAAGCAGGCAGTAAAGAGGCGACCAGAGGATTTTCTTGATTTCAAAGTTCAGCCTCATGTCCCCTCACCACCTTCCTCCACGTAGAGATCACGATAGAGGGATTCCATATAGTCGCTGGCTTTTGTAAGGCCAGCCACCTGCTGGATTGGAATACGATCCAGACAGTCTAGTAAATCTCTCTCAGGCAAGAAGATTTCCACCAGACCCTGCTCTACCTTTTTCCACAAAAGTTGAGGATAATCCCGTAAAAATTCCTGAACCTGCTTGGAGTTTTCCACAGCAAGATGGTAATCATAATCAGCCGTCAACTCCACTTCTGTGGCAATCAACTTGCTAGCCTTGAGGAAATAAACCTGATTAGTCAGCTTCTCAATCTCCGACAAATGATGGGAAGAAAGCAAAATGGCAACACCTTCTGCTTGTAGGTTTAGAAGAAATTCCCGCTGTTGAATAATATTGGTCGGATCCAAGCCGATATGGGGTTCATCCAGCAACAAGAGCTTGGGCTTGGGAAGGACAGCCATGGCAAAGAGCAACTTCTGCTTCATGCCCATGGAATAGCCAGCCACCCGCTTTTTGACATAGTAGCCCATCCCCAATTCTTCCACCAGCCCATCCACTTCCTTTTTCCTCAGCTTGTGGGTGGCAGCCACATAGGTCAGATGGTCATAACCCGTCAACTGTGGATAAAGGGCTTGGGCATCCAACATGACAGACATATCCTGAAAAATCGCTCGGTCACTATTGGGACGACCATTGATGGTTACCGACCCACGGTCAGCGGTTTCTGTGTTGCTGATGATATTCAGGAGGGTGGATTTCCCCACCCCATTGGGACCAACTAAGGCCACCAAGTCCCCCGCTTGCAGCTCAAAGGACACATAGGACAAGACCTGGTGGGTACCGTATCGCTTGCAGACATCGACTACTTTTAGCATAGAAACTCCTTTCTTTAGGGAAATGGCAGAGCGGTGCAGCAGACTTTCATCAGCTTACTATTGGCTAGACTACTTCTTGAGAGCCTTATACAGCAAATAAAGTCCCACAAGAAAACCTAGACTAGCAGCAGGTTTTAAAAATAGCACATGAATAAATGAATTTAGCCAGAGCCAAATCTCTCTATCTACAATCTGAATCGGGTCCATATGAAACAATAGGACACTACACGAAAGAACAATGACACTACTTAAAAATAAAGTACTTTTATCAATCTGTTTCATTAGGTTACTCCTTTTATCAGCCTATTTTCTATATACAAAACATAATGTTTCCACATTATTATGATATACTATTTTTACAAATATTCTTTATTTTGTTACATATTTTCACAGTTTTTTTGAAAGGAGTAGATTATGCGGTGGGATTACGGAAGTGTTTATAAGAGCATTCGGAAAAGCAAGCATTTGAGTCAGGAACAGGTATGTGGGGATTATCTCAATCGGGCAACCTTGTCACGTTTCGAGAAAAATCAGAACATTCCCAGCTACGAACTCATGCGTTTTTTGCTCAAGCAAGTGGACATGACCTTCGAGGAATTTGAATACCTCTGTAACTACTATCAACCCAGCCAACGCCAACAATTGCTCTATGATATAGATAATCTCAGAAATCCGACCACTAAGACCATGGAGGATTTGATAAACCGCTGCCATGACCACTTGAAAAAAGAACCAGACGATGGTCCTATCCGTCGAAAATGTCAACTTTTAGAAACCGTAGTAGCCATTCGAAAAAGCACTTCTTTCAATCAGCTTTCCGAAGAAGCTGAAACCCTTTCAAAACTTCTGTGGTCAGATCTAGAAAGATATGACAACTGGTACCATAACGATATTCTCTTAGTAGGTACTCTCTTGTCACACATACTCTCACTTGATGTTATTGAAGGTACTGCCAAACTCATCTTGGAAAGATTAGAAAAATACAAGGATTACAAGCGGATCCAGCCCACCATACTGTCATACTATCAATCATTTGCTTATTTCCTTCTTGAACAAAGACAGTACAGCAAGTCTACTTTCTTTGCCACCAAACTCATGGAACTAGCCAAACAAGAAAAACGCTATGACCAGCTAGCCCGTGCCTATGTCTACCTAGGCATAGCCCAAAACAAGCAGGAACTGATTGACAAAGGACTACAAATCTTGGAACTGACAGACGAGAAAAGACTAATCGACAACCTCAAATCACTTATCAAACAACACCAAACTGAGGCTGGGCAAAAAGTCCAGACTCGCTTCTCATAGTTCGTGTCAACATCTCAGCGCAGTGGTTGATTGGCAGATTTGTTCGCGTTTCACACTCCAAATCTGACCTCTACGACTGATGCGAACAGAGTTCGCTTCATTTCCAACCTCAAAAGGTTCACTGAACCTTTTGAGCTGTGCGGGGTGGGAGTAAAATAGTCCAGTGGACTATTTTAGCCCGAACCTGCATATTATTTGGAAGTGAGGGGAACTCTTTTTTAGACCAGTCGAGTTCTTTCCCACTCCCAGTTTTTTTGTGGGACTGAAAAACGACCCTTTCGGATCGTTCCTATTTATAGTTTATAGTCTTTCAGTTTGCTTTTAGTACTCGCTTCAAAGGTTTGGGGAACCTTTGAAGGCTGGAGATAGTGCGAATCAAGTTCGCTTCAAAAGCCGCAGGCATAACTCAATGCTTTCTTGTTTCTAGGCATTGACTTGCTGAGGTACTTCGCTTTTTTGTTTTCAGGCTCAGGTACGAATAGTCCACCGGACTATTCGTATCCCCCAGACTGTTTCAATCAGGCAAGGTGAGTTCAAATAATGATGAAATTATTTGAAGTTGGAAATAGGGAAACGGAGTTTCAAACTACCACTCTTTTAATGAAAGGTGGTAGGCTGAAAACCTCCACTGGAGCTTTTCAGTCGTCGAAGTAATAAAAGATAAACTGAATGACTATATCTTAATAGTATTCCCCTTGTCTGTAATCCCAAGAGTTGAAGTGGTCTGACAAGTGCATCATGATTTTGTCGATGTCCAGACCCTTACGGATGACAACTGGGCATGGGCTGATAGAACGGCTATCTGCACCTTGTTCTGGAATTAGTTTACCATCTTTATCTACCATAGACACCATAACCCCTTGCTCATAGCGGGTTTCAATGGTCTTGTCTGGCTGAATAGATGCCACGTAGTCATCCGCCTCAATAATCAAGTCTACCTTAGACGCGATACGCTCACCGATACCTTCTACCTTACCACGATTTCCCTTACCTGATGGGTTAGCAGATGAAGCGTAGACCATACGGCCTTCTTTTTCCCACATTTCCTTAGCAATCTGCTCGCCAGCTACACCAAACTTGATAACAAAGCATGAAGTCCCACGAACGTCGGTCATCAACTCTTCACGACCATCGCCATAAGCCTGCAACTTGGCGTAAGCCTCTGGTTTCCAAGGCAGGATACAACCCAACAAAATGTCCTCATCCCAATGTTTTTGGTAGAAAGCATCAATCTCAGGAGTCAACTGAGCCAACTCACGCAGCTCCTCCATGCTACCACAAAGAACCACGCCCGGCTTATTACGCTTGCGCTCCTTAGCGTCAAACTTCCGCTCCAAACCAGCCTTGTCCGATGTCATAATGATGTAACCAACCTTAGTCGGGCAGACAATCACGCCTCCCTCACCCTTGATAATCTCAAGACCTTCTTGTGAAAGTGCGCCATCCCAGTGAATTTGTTTCGTCATAATCATTTCCTCTTTTCTTTTGTTTCATAGCAGAGCGACCTGCTTGTTTTCTTCATATTTCGTAAGAGTCTTTCAGTTTACTTTTAGTACTAGCTCTAACTGTCTGAGAGACAGTTAGAGGTTGGAGATACAACGAACATTGTTCGTGTCAACGAGCTGCAGACAGCTTCAACAGTCAGAGTAGTGACTGTTGAAGTTTTAAAATCATGCTTACGATAGTAAGTAACGCTTGCAAAGTACGGCAAAGCGAGTTCAAATAATGATGAAATTATTTGAAGTTGGAAATAGAGAAACGGAGTTTCCTCGTTCGTCGCAGTAATAAAAGATAAAATGGAAGACTCTAGTTTTGCCAGTAGCTTGGACGGTCCCTCTCATACTCAGCAATCAAATCCTGATACTGCAAGGTAATACCAATATCATCCAAGCCATTGAGCAACTTGTGTTTCCAGTCCTGTTCGATGTCAAATGGGAATTCCCCAAAAGGCGTTCGTATCAACTGGTCGGCCAAGTCAACCGTGATTTCTTGGTCAGGAGCCAACTGAGCCAGTTGGTCCCTGACTTCTTTGGGCTGGATAATTGGCAGAATGCCGTTGTTCAAGTCATTGTTGTAATGAATATCCCCAAAGGAGCCCGCAATGATAACCTTAAATCCGTAATCTGCCAGAGCCCAAGCAGCGTGTTCCCTAGAAGAACCTGCTCCGAAGTTATCCCCAGATATGAGGATACTAGCTCCTTGATACTCAGGCTGATTGAGAATGAAATCAGGATTGTCCGTGTAGCTATCATCCAAATACCGCCAAGCATAGAGCAGATACTTGCCAAACCCCTTTTTGTCAATCAGCTTGAGAAACTGCTTGGGCAGGAGCTGGTCAGTATCAATATTATCATTCATGAGCGGAACGGTTGTTCCTGTCCATGTGGTAAATTGGTGCATTAAACTCCCTCCTTGAGAATGTCTAGCTGTCTAGTGTCGACAAATCGTCCATACAGCGCAGCTGCGGCAGCCATAGCAGGACTACACAAGTGGGTCTTGGCACCAAAGCCCTGTCGGTCTTCAAAGTTTCGATTACTTGTAGAGGCGCAGTGGACACCTGCAGGCACCTTGTCTGGATTCATACCCAGACACATGGAACAACCTGGATCCCGCCACTCAAAACCAGCCTCCATGAAAATCTTGTCTAGACCAAGCTTTTCTGCAGCTCGCTTGACAGGGCGACTGCCTGGGACGACAATGGCCGTAACCTGCTCTGCTATTTTCCGCCCCTTAACAATCCTAGCTGCCAGCTGCAAATCGCTGAGGCGAGCATTGGTACAGGAGCCAAGGAAGACATAGCCAACGGGAATGTCCGCAGCCTTTTGCCCAGGAGCTAAATCCATGTAAGCATAGGCTCGCTCGTCGTTGTGGTCACGGATGGCTGGGAAAGCTTCGTCAAAGCTAACCCCCATAGCAGGCGTCGTTCCCCAAGTGACCATGGGTGCCAAGTCCGACACATCAAGGACTAGATGCTTGTCATAGACGGTGTCCGCATCCGAGTAGAGCTCCTTCCAGTCTGCCACCGCCGCCTCGAAGTCCGCTGGTGCACACTCCCGACCTCGCAGGTAGTCAAAAGTGGTCTGGTCTGGAGCCATAATGCCCATCTTAGAGCCGAACTCAATGGACATATTGCAAATAGTCATCCGCTCTTCCATGCTGAGTCGGTCGATGACTGGACCAGCAAACTCCACCACATGACCCAAACCACAATCCACGCCGTAGCGGGCAATCAGAGCTAGGATAAAGTCCTTGGCATAGACACCTGCTTGTGCCTGACCGACAAACTCCACTAGGAGTCGCTTAGGCTTAACCTGCCAGATGGTCTGGGTAGCGAGAACGTGCTCCACTTCAGAAGTACCAATCCCAAAGGCAATGGCACCAAAGGCTCCGTGAGTCGCCGTATGGCTATCTCCGCAGACAATGAACTTTCCTGGCTGGGTCCTGCCTGTTTCTGGTCCAACCATGTGGACAATCCCCTGATGTTCCGAACCGTGGGCTGCGTGGGGAATGCCGAAATCTTCTATATTCTTCGCCAAAGCATCCATCTGAGCCTTAGAAATGACATCACGGATATTATGAATATCGACGGTTGGTACGTTGTGGTCAAAGGTCGCAAAGGTCAAGTCTGGCCGCCGAACAGGTCGCCCTGTATCCCTCAAGCCTTGAAAGGCCTGGGGACTGGTCACCTCGTGGACATAATGCTGATCGACATAGAGGAGCTGGGGCTGACCTTCCTGCCCTGTAATCACATGGCGCTCCCAGAGCTTGTCGAAAATGGATTTGCCACTCATGGTGACCTCCTTTCAAGCCGTTCAATAATAGCCGCTGTCATTTCTTTGGTAGAGGCGGTCCCACCTAGGTCTTTAGTGAAAATCCCCTGCGCAAAGACTTCTTCAACTGCCTGGCGAATGGTCTGACCTGCTTGGACCAAATCAAAACTCTCTTCTAACATCATGGCAACAGATAGAATCATGCTGACAGGATTGGCAACGCCCTGACCTGCAATATCGGGTGCCGAACCATGGATAGGCTCGTAGAGACTGGGACCTGTCACCGCATGACTAGCAGAAGGCAGAACCCCTAGCGTTCCTGTTAATACGCTGGCCTCATCCGACAAGATATCACCGAAAAGATTTTCCGTCACCAAGACGTCAAATCGACTAGGATTGGTAATCAAGAGCATGGCAGCACTATCCACCAACTGGTGCTCCAAGGTCACATCTGGGTAGTCCTTAGCCACCTCATCCGCTACCTTACGCCATAATTTTGACGTCGCCAGTACATTTTGTTTATCAATGCTGGTGACTTTTTTTCGTCTTTTTTGGGCTAGGTCGAAGGCAGAGCGGACAACTCGTTCGATTTCATCAACTTGATAGGTATTGCTATCGCTGGCTTGGTCTGTTTCCAGAATATGCTCTCCAAAATAAATCCCTCCTGTCAACTCCCGTACCATGACCAAATCCACACCGTCCAGTCGGTCGACTTTCAGAGGAGAATAGTCTTTCAGGCTATCAAAAATTTTGACCGGACGGATATTGGCAAAGAGACCCAATTTCTTCCGAAGTTGAAGCAAGCCTTGTTCTGGTCGAACAGCTGCATTATCATATTGAGGGCTACCGATAGCTGCTAACAAAATCGCATCCGCCTGACGGCAGGCTTGTAAGGTAGCATCTGGTAGAGGATGGCCAGCCGCATCAATCCCAGCGCCACCAAAAGCCCTCTCCTCAATCTCATAATCAAATCCTACTTGCCCAGCAACAGCTTCGAGGACTGCTAGTCCAGCCTCCATGATTTCAGGACCGATTCCATCACCAGCCAAGGCTACTATTTTTTTCGTCATATTTCCTCCTAGCTAGTTGGCAACTCTTTCTCAGATAGTTTCTTATCAATCTGTCCGCTATTTTCTTTCTGTACCATGACATTGGCATGAATATAGGCAATTGCAGAAGCTTTCAATACGTCAAAGTCAATACCAGAGGCGTTAAAGACAGTTTCCGTTGCCTTGTTTTCTACAGCGACAAGCACACGCGCCTGGGCATCAATTCCATCGGTAATGGCGTCGATATGGTAGCGTTCTAAGCTGATCTCTTGGTGGAAGAATTGGTCAATGGCATTAAAGACAGCCTCAACCGAACCTTTGCCTGACTCCACAACAACCACTTCTTCCCCATCCTGATTGATAAAGATGACCTGAGCCTGAATACTTCCGTCAGACTGACTATCCAAACGCAAATCTTTAAATTGGAAACCATCACGATTGCTGATTTCTGTCCCAGCTACCAAGGCACGAATATCTGCGTCCGTGATTTTTTCTTTCTTGTCTGCCAGATTTTTAAAGCGAGCAAACAAACTAGCAACGTCACTTTCTTCAAAATACAAGTCTAATTCTTTCAGCTTTTCCACAAAGGCATGGCGACCAGATAGTTTACCCAGTGGCAGAGAATTTTTCTTGACCCCTACCAACTCAGGTGTAATGATTTCATAAGTCAATGGATTTTTCAAGACACCATCTTGGTGGATACCTGACTCATGAGAGAAGGCATTGCCACCGACCACCGCCTTATTGCGTGGAATGGCAATCCCAGAAAATCGAGATACTAATTCCGAAGTATTGAGCGTTTCCTTTAGAACAATCGGACTAGTCACATCGTAAAAATCTTTCCGAATTTCAAGGGCAACAGCTACTTCTTCAAGGGCCGCATTCCCCGCCCGCTCACCAATACCGTTGATAGTTCCCTCGACACGACCGGCACCATTTTTAATAGCTGAAAGGGTATTGGCAACAGCCATACCTAGGTCATTATGGCAATGGGGACTGAAAATAATCTCACGGTCCGATTTGACGTTGATTGTCAAGTAACGGAAAATTTCTCCGTAGTGCTGCGGAGTCGTAAAGCCGACTGTATCTGGAATATTGATGTAGGTCGCACCTGCATCTACCGCTGTCTGCACCACTTCTAGCAAATAATCCAACTCAGTCCGCGTCGCATCCTCTGGTGAAAACTCCACCACCTCAAAACGCTCACGGGCATAGCTGACATGTTCAGTGATTTGCGCCAAAATTTCTTCTTTGGTCTTTTGAAGTTTAAACTCACGGTGAATGGGACTGGTCGCAATGAAAACATGAATCTGCGGATGCTTAGCATCTTTCAGAGCCTCATAACAAGCATCAATGTCTGACTTGACTGACCGAGCCAAACCTGTCACAGCCGTCTTGGTCATAGCCGCCGCAATCTGACGAACCGCTTCAAAAGAATCAGGACTAGCCGCTGGGAAACCCGCTTCAATAGCAGAAATCCCCCATTTCTCTAACTGCTTGGCGATGGTCACTTTTTCCTTGATAGAAAAATTCACACCCGGCGTCTGTTCACCGTCCCGTAAAGTCGTATCTAAAAATTCAATCACACGCATAAGAATACCTTTCTAATACAAGCCTAACTTTAAAATATCATTAGGTTCTCCTTCTTGGTCCGTTTGATAAACCAAATAAAAAGAAAACACCTCGAGGATTCCTACCTGCGAGATGTTGTCAACAGCGCCCGCTTGGTAAGCCAAACAGGACTAATGCATTCTTTCAGCACTAGCCCAACCGTCGCAACAACAAAGTAAAGTTTGTAGTGACAGGTTTCATTTGACTTTTTCCTTTCGGTGTTTTAATTGTTTACAATGATACCTTACTTTTTTTCACTTGTCAACAGAAAAATGGAAATTTTCTGAAAAATCCGAACAATACGGCAATTCACGCAAATCCACAAAACAAACCCAAACCTCGTCAGAAGTTTGGGTTTATAGTTCATTCTAATTCCGTCTGGAACTGCTAAAAATGGCCACTAGCAATACTGCTCCAAAGACTGACGGTACCAGGGCCATACCAGCAAATTGTGGTCCCCAATCACCAAAGAGCAACTGTCCAATCCACGAACCAGCAAGCCCAAGAATAATATTCCCCAGACAACCACGACGGTCATCTGACGAAGTCAAAGCACCTGCAATCAAGCCAATAATAGCACCAGCGATAATACTTGCTAACATCTTGTATTCCTCCTATTTCTTACAAAATAAGACTGGTTGCCCAGTCTTATATCATATCATTAGATAGCCCACTCACCGTCGCGGAAGATTGGTACACGGGTACCGTCTTCACGGATACCGTCAATGTTCATCTTGTTAGAACCAATCATGAAGTCCACGTGAACATCTGAACGGTTGAGACCAGCTTCTTTCAGCTCTTCCTGGCTCATTTCTGTACCACCTTCGATAGAGAAGGCATAGGCTTGACCAATCGCCAAGTGGTTTGAGGCATTTTCATCAAAGAGAGTGTTGAAGAAAGTCACACCTGATTGAGAGATTGGGCTCTTGTCTGGCACAAGGGCAACTTCACCGAGACCGCGTGCACCGGCATTGTCAAAGACCAATTTCTTCATGACTTCATCGCCTTTTTCAGCAGTCACATCCACGATTTCACCGTCTTTGAAGGTTACTTTGATGCCTTCGATGATGTTACCATTGTAGCTGAGTGGTTTTGTAGATGTTACATAGCCATCTGCCACACGATAGTCAGGTGCTGTGAAGACCTCTTCTGTTGGCATGTTGGCGATAAAGTGTTCACCTTGGGCATTGACCGAACCAGCCGCTTCCCACAAGTGATTCTTCGGCATACCAAGAACGAGGTCAGTTCCTGGTGCTGTGTAGTGCAATTTGACAAACTGCTCGTCGTTAAGGACCTTAGCCTTAGCCACCAAGCGTGCCTCGTGCTCTTCCCAAGCCTTGATCGGATCTTCCTCGTAGATACGGCAAGTCTTGAAGATTTGGTCCCAAAGGAGGTCCACTGCCTCTTCGTCAGACGCTGCATTTGGGAAGACTTTTTTAGCCCATTCCAAACCAGAGGCTGCACCAAGAGTCCAACTAACCTTGTTAGCTTGCGTTGCTTGACGCATTGGCTGCAAAGCCTGGCTAAGTGCACGAGCGTTGCGAGACAATTTCTCTGGATCAACACCGTCGTAAGCTCCTGGATCTTCAGACAAGACCACCAAACGACTTGCCTTGCGCTCCAAGAGGTAGTTCATTTCAGTAACACGTTGTGGATGAACTTGTTCCAAGAGTTCCACATCGACATTGACCAAACGCTCACGCGCAATCACATCGTCCAACCAGTTGACCAAGACTTCAGCCGCACCGTGAGCGTATGCTTCTTTGACAATCAAACGAGCCAATTCAGCCTGTTCCACACCGATAGTCAATTGAACCGTGTGACCAGGCTGCACATTGATACCTGTTGAAACCAAGAGTTTGGCATATTTAGCGAGATTTTCTTTAAAATTTGGTAATACCATATTCTTCTCCTTTGTACTTTGAAATACCCTATTATTGTATCATATTTTGAAGCTAGGCTGACAAAAAAACTTCCTGACTGAGACAGGAAGTTTCAGATTCTATCCAACAGTCTTACACTCATCAAGGTAAGCTGACAAAGGATATTTCCAAATTTCGCAGGGTAAATTTTCAGTTTGCTTTTAGTACTAACTTCAACTATCTGGGAGATAGTTGAAGGTTGGAGATGAAACGAACGAAGTTCGTGTCAGCAGCTGCGATAAGCTGAAGTACGCCAAAGCGACTTCAAACAATCCAGTGGAGTGAAACAGTTCGGGGAACTGTTTCAGCCTGAGCCAAAAAACGCAAAAGCGAGGTTGAAGTTGGAAATAAGGAAACGAAGTCTCCTCAACTGCCGACGTAATAAAGCAAACTGTAAATATGTATACTCAATGAAAATTGAAAATAGCCTAACTTCAACTATCTGGGAGATAGTTGAAGGTTGGAGATGAAACGAACGAAGTTCGTGTCAGCAGCTGCGATAAGCTGAAGTACGCCAAAGCGACTTCAAACAATCCAGTGGAGTGAAACAGTTCGGGGAACTGTTTCAGCCTGAGCCAAAAAACGCAAAAGCGAGGTTGAAGTTGGAAATAGGGAAACGAAGTTTCCCCATCTGCCGACGTAATAAAGCAAACTGTAAGTATGTATACTCAATGCAAATTGAAAATAGCCTAGGAAGCGAAGTCGAAGGTAGAACTGAAGTTCACCAAGACAAGCTGACAAAGGATATTTCCAATTTTCGCAGGGTATTAGTTACCAAAAACCTTTACACGTTCCCCATTCGCCATGTATTCTTTATCTGCTGCTGGAGCTGCAATGCTACCGAATGGTGCTTGGGCACGGAGTTTCCAGTTAGCTGGGATACCGTATTTTGCTACAACTTGTGCATCAACCAGTGGGTTGTAGTGTTGTACGTTCATGCCGATATTTTTCTCAGCGAAAGCCAACCATACTGCGTACAAGTTGATACCGTGGGCTTGTTCAGACCAGATTGGGAAGTTTTCAGCGTAAAGTGGGAAGCTTTCTTGCAAGCCTTTGACCACATCTTGGTCTTCGAAGAACAAGATGGTACCAGCACCAGCTGCAAAGCTAGCCAAGCGACCTTTTGTAGCTTCAAAAGCTTCTGCAGGTGTTACTTTTTCCAATTCGCTGTAGGCAATTTCGTTCCAGAAAGCATCTGATTCAGCACCGAAAAGGACAACGGCACGACTGGATTGAGAGTTGAAAGCTGAAGGAGATTCTTTCATGGCTTTCTCAACAAGTGCCACCACTTCCTCATTTGATACTGGCAATTCTTTACCAAGTGCATAGATAGAACGACGAGTTTCTTGAAGTTTTGCAAAGTTTGACATAGGATTTCCTCTTTTCTTAATTATTACTACCTAGTGGCATTTATCACTATGTAGAGATTATATACCTATCCAACATAATAGTCAAGAGTTTTGATTTCTTTTTATAAAAAAATTCACTGCTTCCAAAGAAACAGTGAACAAGTTTAAAACAAATCATCAAAGAGACTGAGCTGGTTATCCTCTGGCATTTTACCGAGAATGCCCATTTCATCCATTTTTTCGACCAGTGTACCTGACAATCCACCACGCTTACGGAGTTCTGTCTTAGAGAGGAATTCTCCCTCGGCACGCGCCGCCACAAGCTGCTTGGCTACGTTTTCTCCCAGACCATCCATAGCGACGAATGGGGGGATGAGGGTGTCTTCTTCAATCAAGAAGTCAGTCGCATGGGACTTGTAAAGGTCCAATTTACCGAACTTGAAGCCACGTTCCAGCATCTCGTTGACCAATTCAAGCGTGGTATAGAGGTCCTGTTCGACGTTTGAGACTTCATTGTTCTTCTTCTTGAGAGCAATTTCTTCCATCTTGGCCTTGACTTTATCTAAACCACCTGACATGGTCGCCAAATCAAAGGCCTTGGCCCGAATAGAGAAATAAGCACAATAATAGTAAATTGGATAGTGAACCTTGAAATAGGCAACCCGCAAGGCCATCATAACGTAGGCAGCCGCGTGGGCTTTAGGGAACATGTACTTGATTTTCCCACAGGATTCGATGTACCAGTCTGGCACCTTGTTATCCTTCATGGCTTGGATATAGCCATTTCGCTCCTCCTCGGAAATCTTGAGCCACATGCCCTTCCGCACCCGTTCCATGATGTTAAAGGCCATCTTAGGTGGCAAACCTGCGTGCATGAGATAAACCATGATGTCATCCCGACAGCCGATAACGGTGGATAGGTCGGCAATTCCTGCCTTAATCAAGTCCTGAGCATTGCCCAACCATACGTCTGTACCGTGGGATAGACCAGACAGCTGCAAGAGTTCCGCAAAGGTGGTCGGTTTGGTTTCCTCCACCATCCCCCGTACAAAGTTGGTTCCGAATTCCGGAATACCCAACATACCTGTCGGCGTCCCAATCTGCTCTGGGGTAACTCCCAGAATTTCCGTACCAGAAAAGAGAGCCATCACTCCCTTGTCATCAGCAGGAATGGTCTGCGGATCAATGCCTGACAAGTCCTGCAACTTGCGAACCATGGTCGGATCATCGTGTCCCAGAACATCGAGTTTCAGGACATTTTCATCAATATCGTGGAAGTTAAAGTGGGTGGTCTGCCAGTTGGCCGTCACATCATCGGCAGGATACTGGACAGGCGTAAAGTCATAAACATCCATGTAGTCAGGGAATACGATAATTCCCCCCGGGTGCTGACCAGTCGTCCGTTTGACACCGGCCGCTCCAGCCGCCAAGCGTTCCACTTCCACATCACGGTAGAATTTGCCATAATCTCGCTCATAACCTCGGACAAAACCATAGGCAGTCTTCGCAGCCACCGTACCAACCGTTCCTGCACGGAAGGCATTTTCTTCACCAAAAATATCCCGAACATCCAAATGGGCAGAGGGTTGGTCATCCCCAGAGAAGTTCAAATCAATATCGGGAACCTTATCTCCATCGAAACCAAGGAAGGTCTCGAAAGGAATGTCCTGGCCATCTTTTTTATATTTGGTCCCACACTTTTCACAATCCTTGTCTGGCAGGTCAAAACCAGAACCATAGGAACCGTCTGTGATAAATTCACTGTATTGACAATTTGGACAGACATAGTGAGGAGGCATAGGGTTTACTTCTGTAATCCCAATCATGGTGGCCACGAAACTAGATCCGACAGACCCTCGTGAACCAACTAGGTAGCCCCGCTCATTTGACCGATGCACCAACATCTGCGACGCCAGATAAATCACGGCGAATCCATTACCCAGAATGGAGGTCAATTCCTTCTCAATCCGCAAATCGATAATATCTGGCAGAGGATTGCCATAAATCTCAAAGGCTTTTTGATAGGTCAATTCCGCAACTGTTTCCTCGGCCTTCTCAATATAAGGCGTGTAGAGGTCGGTCTTGACCACCTGAACATCTTCAAAACGGTCGAGCATAGCATTAGGATTGGTAATGACAATCTCACGGGCCAGACTTTCTCCCAAAAAGGCAAACTCATCTAGCATCTCACTGGTCGTTCTAAAGTGAGCCTTAGGCAGTGGTGCTGGTTGGGCATTCTCACCATTTCCGATGGTCCAGTTAATCGGTGCCCCTTGACCTAGAGCACGAACAATGATTTCCCGATAGATTTCCTCTTCGGGGTCAATATAGTGGACATTTCCTGTCGCCAAAACTGGCAGACCTGCTCTACGTCCTACCTCAATCAACTGCTTGATAGTCTCTTCAATCTCTGCCATGTCCTTAAACTGCTCCTTGGCAATCATGGGAGCATAGAGGGCAGGTGGCATAACTTCGATAAAATCATAATAGGCTGCCGCTTTAACCGCTTCATCTATCCCTTTGGAGAGTAAATCATCGAAGACCTCGCCCTCTTGACAGGCTGTTCCCAATATTAAACCTTCACGATGGGCATTGAGAACGGTCCGTGGAATACGTGGAACTCCCTCAAAATACTTGGTATTGGAAAGAGAGACCAGTTTGAACATATTTTTCAAACCAACCTGATTAATCACATAGAGCGTGGCATGCTTGACACGAGCCTTCTTATAGGAATCCTCCGCAATCAGCTCCGTATTTAGCTGGTTGAGATTGGTCAAATTGTGCTTCTCCAAGGCATCTTTTAGGAAGATGAAGAGCAGGCGCCCTGTCGCCTCCGCATCGTAGTTGGCCATGTGGTGGTGTTCAAGAGCAACACCAAACCGCTTGGTGAGAGGACCTAAACCATGACGCTTAAAGTCGGGGTAAAGGTTACGAGCAAATTCCAAGGTATCAATGACAGGCTGGCTAATAATAGGTAAGCCTGCTCGTTCATAGTTGACATTCATAAAGCCAACGTCAAAGGTCGCGTTGTGGGCAACCATGACGGAATCTTGACAGAAATCTTGAAACTCACGCAAGACTTGTTCTAGAGGTTTAGAACCACGCACATGCTCATCTGTGATTCCTGTCAGATCTGTTGTAAATTGACTGAGCGGATGACCTGGATCGATAAACTCATCAAATTCTGCAATGATATTGCCCTTGTGCATCTTAGACGCCGCAATCTGAATCAGGGCATTATTGACCGCAGAGAGACCGGTTGTTTCCACGTCAAAGACCACATAGGTGGCATCAGATAGGACTACATCTGCTTCGTTGTAAGCAATGGGCACAGAGTCCTCGACAATATTAGCCTCCATCCCGAAGAGCGGCTTAATCCCAGCTTTACGGGCAGCATGATAGCCATGGGGGAAGGACTGGACATTGCCGTGGTCGGTAATCGCCACCGCCTTGTGTCCCCAGGCTGCCGCACGCGCCACCAAGTCCTCAACAGCAGGCAGGGCATCCATTGTAGACATGTTGGTATGAGCATGAAACTCGACCCGTTTCTCCCCTTCAGGCATAAGATCCTTACGGATTTCCTTCTTAACCTCTTGGACTTCCTGCACGTTCATAGTCAAATCACGAGTGAAATTATTGGTTTCCACATTGCCTCGCACCCGTAGCCAGTTGCCCTTTTTGACCATATCAAACTTCTGGGCCTCTTCCTCATTCTTAGCCCACTTCTGCAAGGTGAAGGACGAAGTATAGTCGGTCATCTTAAAGTTGATAATGACCCGTCCCGTCTTGGTCGTCTTCTGCTCGACCTCAAAGACCAGTCCCTCAAAGACAATCCGATTCTCCTCGCTATCCACCTCAATCATAGGCGTAATTTCAGCTTTTTCTATATTGACCTTGGCAGGACGATTTTTCTTATATTCTGGGACAAATGGCTGAGCTGCCTCTGGTGGTGGAGCCATTTGAGCCAGTTGTTCAAGGGCCGCCAGGTTTTCTTCATTAGCCTGCTGGTAAATTTCCTCATTCTGCGCATGGAAAGCCGCAGCCTGCTGCTGCGTCATCTCTTGACAAACTTCAATATCCACCGCAAGATTGCCAAAACCAAATCGCTTGTATTGTTCCACAAGATTTGGCAGGTGATTCTTCCGAAAATGAACGGTATCAATAGTTTCAGGCCCCTTTATCCACAGAGTATTCTCCCGATAAACAACCTCCAAAGATTGAAACAGAGCCTTAAAACCTGCACTCTGGCACAAATCTTCTGTAAAAGCCTCTGGATAATAGGCCTCTACTAAGCCCGCTTCAAAACTTTCCGCATCGCTGACAATAGAAAATTGAATCTTATTGCCCACCTTTTCAAACTCTGTCGCCAAACGAGCCTTGAAGAGTTGATAGTCCATGAGCGGCAAGGGGGTTTCAAAACGGAAGGTAAATTCCCAAAGTTTGCTGACCTTGTGCAAGACTACTTTCTCAATCGTTGCAGTCGAAAAAGCCCCTGATTGTCGTGTATCAAGAGGCATCCCGATTTGTTGTAGCAAGAGTTGAAACTTATCTGACATACTTATTTCCTTTGTAGTTCGTTAGAAACATTTTACCATAAATAGAGGAAAATTTCTTGGGAGAGAGAAAAAACCTCTTCGGCATTCCAAAAGAGGTTCATCATTTGATACTTAACTTACCAAGCCGCAGCTTCTGTCGGTGCTTCTAAAAAGTCCAGCCATTTTCGATCCTTGACACGACAGAGGGTGACAGAAATTCCTCCCATATCAAGACTGGTCATAAATTTACCTATTTTAATATAGGAAAGCTGTAAACCTTCTAGCTCTAGAAATTGGCAAATGTCATTCAAAAAGATTCCTTGCTCAATCTCCGACATAGAACCAAGATTATTGACCAAAAGAATATACTCCTCGCCCTCCTTCCAACGGAATTTTAATTTTAATTTGTTCACAATTTCGTTGGCTAACTGCTCAGAAGATTCAAATGCAACCGTCCGATAGCCCTCTTCTCCATGGATACCGATGCCGTAAGATATTTGTCCCTCCTCCAAATCAAACAAAGGCAGGGCAGCATTGGGCAAATAGGCCGACTTGGTTGCAAAACCGATGGTCGCAATCTCTGTTGCCAGAGACAGTCCCAGCTGTTCCAATTCATCCAAGCTATAGCCAGTAAGCGCAGCAGCTCCTAATATCTTATGAAGTAGAATGGTCCCTGCAAGCCCCCTATGCCGCATACGGAAATTATTCTTAGTATCGACCGAAATATCGTCATGGGATACGATGTACTTGACTGCAATCCCCTCCTGCCGAGCCAATTCGATAGCTTTTCTAAAAGAGACAAGGTCTGCCTCAAAGTTTTTTACAATCAGAAAAACTCCCTTGCCTTTATCTACTACACGAATGGCTGCCAATACTTCTTCAGCGGTTGGGGGCGTAAATATTTCACCATATACTGCAGCAGTCAACATACCCTTTCCGACAAATCCAATATGTGCCGGTTCGTGCCCCGAACCACCACCTGAAATAATTGGAACTAAATGGTCATCCTGCACTTTCTGAAGCACAATCGGAAGGCCCTTCACTTTCTTCACTTTAGGATTGGTTCGACAGAAACCATCCAAATAATCTTCAATAATTGTTGCCTGTCTATTTCTAATAAACACCATATATTAACTCCTACAAAATCAAAAACGACTCGCGAACAAGAGCCACCATTTGCTTCCAATAGCTGTGAATCTGACAAGGCGACTGCGTCAGTCCTTCCTTTATCAGTCCAATCCAAGCATTAGCATGATAGAGAATCAAAAAATGCTTATCCTGTTGGGAAATCATTTTACCCTCCTGGAGCTGGTACTCGTTGATAATTTTCTCCATCAAAACCATAAAGTAGCCTTCTAAATAGCTGACAAAATCATTTTGCCCCTTAATCTCAAAGAGTTGCCTATAGAAAGATTGGTTACTCTCGATGTAGTACAAAAGCTCATCCAGAAGCTTGATTCCACTAATATAGGTTAGATTGTCAGTTACCTGCTCCTGCAATTCTGTTTCAAATATCCAGTCCAGCAACTCATACTTGTCTAAAAAATGGTTGTAAAAGGTTTGACGACGAATCCCTGCTTCCTGCATGATGTCGACAACTGAGATTTTATCAAAGGATTTTTGGGATAGCTGTTTTTTAAAAGCCTTTGCAATCCTTTTCTTTGTAATCAACGAGGTTGGCATATGTCACTTCCTTTCGCTTCCTCTCCATTATACCCTATCATGCTTTTCTTTGGAACAAAAGGGACACTTTGGACAATCTGTCCCTTCCTTTTTTCTTTTGGACAATGTAAAATGAAAACGCAAACAAAATAAAGGAGTTTTCTCATGAAAAAAATTATCAATCAACCCGAACATGTCGTTGATGAAATGTTAAAAGGACTTGTCTTTATGCACCAAGATCTTGTCGATCGTATCGATGGATTTGATGTGATTATCCGCAAGGCTGAAAAAACTGGTAAAGTCGGCATCATCTCAGGAGGTGGCTCTGGTCACGAACCTTCTCATGCAGGCTTTGTCGGCAAGGGCATGTTGTCCGCCGCTGTATGTGGTGCAGTATTTACCTCACCAACACCAGACCAAATCTTAGAAGCCATCAAGGCCGCTGACGAGGGAGCTGGCGTCTTTATGGTCATCAAAAACTACTCTGGCGACATCATGAACTTTGAGATGGCACAAGAATTGGCGGAAATGGAGGGCATCGAAGTAGCCAGTGTCATCGTGGACGATGACATCGCTGTGGAAAATAGCCTCTATACCCAAGGCCGTCGTGGTGTAGCTGGTACCATCCTTGTCCATAAGATTCTCGGTCACGCTGCAACAACTGGCAAATCTCTGGCTGAGATTAAGGAACTGGCTGACCGTCTCGTCCCACAAATCAAGACTATCGGCTTAGCCCTATCAGGTGCTACGGTACCAGAAGTGGGCAAACCAGGCTTCGTCCTTGAAGAGGATGAATTTGAATACGGTGTCGGTATCCATGGTGAACCTGGCTATAAGAAAGAAAAACTCCAACCATCTGCTAAATTGGCTGAAGAATTGGTTGAGAAATTGGCAGAAGGCTTTGATATTCAAGATGGCGAGCATTATGGTGTCCTTATCAACGGTCTCGGCGCAACTCCTCTCATGGAACAATATGTCTTTGCCAACGACGTTGCTCAATTGCTGGCTAAAAAAGGTGTGGTCGTTGACTACAAGAAAATCGGTAACTACATGACATCAATTGATATGGCTGGACTGTCATTGACCTTAATCAAACTAGAAGACCCAAGCTGGATTAACGCTTTGCAGGCCCCTGTTGAAGTGGTAGCTTGGTAGGAGAAAGACTATGGATGCAAAACAAGCACTGCTCTGGATGGAGACATTCAACAAAAAAATTCAAGAAAACAAAGATTATTTGAGCGAACTCGATTCTCCAATCGGAGATGGAGATCACGGGGGCAACATGGCGCGAGGAATGGCTGCCGTCATGCAGGAGCTATCTGAGAAAGACTATGAGACTGCTGACCAAGTCTTTAAGGTGGTTGCCATGCAACTTCTCAGCAAGGTTGGCGGTGCTTCCGGTCCTCTCTACGGCTCTGCCTTTATGGGTATTACTAAAGCCAGTCAAGCTGGCGCTGATTCGGCAGACATGCTTCAAGCAGGTTTGGACATGATCCAAAAACGCGGCAAGGCTGAATTGGGCGAGAAAACCATGGTAGACGTGTGGATTCCTGTTATTTCTGCCCTAAGAGAAAGCCAGCTGACAACGGAAATTATCCATAAAGCCGTTCAAGGGACAAAGGATATTGTTGCAACCAAGGGCCGTGCGTCCTATGTTGGGGAAAGGTCTATTGGACACATTGATCCAGGCTCTTTCTCATCTGGACTTCTCTTTGAAGCCATGTTGGAGGTGGGACTATGACAAAGGTTGGTATCTTACTCGTATCCCATTCAAAAAATTTGGCACAAGGAATCATTGACCTCGTATCTGAAGTCGCAAAAGATATTCCCATCACCTACTGTGGCGGACTAGAAGATGGTAGCATCGGTACTAGCTTTGAAATCGTACAAGAGCGAGTTGAAGCAAACCCTGCTGATACTCTCCTTGCCTTTTTCGACCTAGGTAGCGCCCGAATGAACATGGAACTTGCTGCCGATTTTACAGACAGACAAATTCTTATCCAAACCGTACCAGTCGTCGAAGGTTGTTATACTGCCGCAGCTCTCTTACAGGCTGGAGCTGACTTGGAGACTATTCTTGAACAATTAAAAGAACTGACAATCAATAAATAGGAGGTCATTATGAATCTGATTGGAGAATTACTTGGAACTTTCATACTAGTATTACTTGGAAACGGTGTGGTTGCATCCTGCATCCTCTCTAAAACCAAGGCTGAAAATAGCGGCTGGCTGACCATCGTACTAGGATGGGGCATCGCTGTAACAATTGCCGTCTACATATCAGGAATTTTTGGACCTGCCCACCTGAATCCAGCTGTCACTATCGCAATGGCATCTATCGGCTCCCTACCATGGGCTCAAGTCCCAGGCTTCCTACTTGCCCAATTTGTTGGAGCAATGTTGGCATCCATCGTCCTCTATCTCCATTTCTACCCACATTGGCAGGAAACAAAAGATAGCGGAACAATCCTTGCTACCTTCTCTACTGGACCAGCTCTTCGTCACACAGCTTCAAACTTGCTCGGCGAAGCTCTTGGTACAGCTGTCTTAGTCATGGGAATCCTTGCAATTGGTCCTAACAATGTCAGCGCTGGCCTCGGCCCAATCATCGTGGGACTTATCGTATTTGCAATCGGCTTCTCACTAGGATCAACGACAGGCTACGCAGTCAATCCAGCTCGTGACTTAGGTCCTCGTATCATGCATGCCATCCTACCAATTCCAAACAAGGGAGATTCTGACTGGTCTTATAGCTGGATCCCAGTTGCTGGCCCAATTCTTGGAGGAGTCGCAGGAGCTATCCTCTATAACCTCCTACTAAATATGTTATAAAAAATTGGCTTGGGTGACTAAAACCAAGCCTATTTTATCAACAAAGACTTGGCTATCATCAACCAAGTCTTTTTCTGTTATTCATTTTCTTTTGTAAGGATTTGCAAGGTTTCAAGGAGTTGGTCCACATGGACTTCAACCGTGTCGCCTGTTCCCTTGATTTTCACTTCGACAATACCATCTGCGGCTTTCTTACCAACGGTCACACGGATTGGCAAACCAATCAAATCGCTGTCAGAGAATTTAACGCCGACACGCTCATTACGGTCATCTGTCAAGACTTCATAGCCTGCACCAACCAAACTTGCTTCGATAGACTGAGTCAAGGCCATTGCTTCTTCATCTTTGACATTAACTGGAATCAAATGCACATCAAACGGTGCCAATTCTTTAGGGAAGTTGATGCCCCAGGCGTAACGGTACTCACCTTTTGGTGTCTTGTTAACAAAGAGACGAGCGTGTTGCTCCAGAACGGCTGACAAGAGGCGGCTAACACCGATGCCGTAGCATCCCATGATAATCGGCATAGAACGACCATTCTCATCCAAGATATTGGCATTCATGCTGTCTGAATAGCGTGTACCGAGTTTGAAGATGTGACCAATCTCGATACCACGGGCAAAGTTGAGAACCCCGTGTCCGTCTGGAGAAGGCTCACCTTCCTTGACCTCACGAATATCCACATACTCTGTCACTTGGAAATCACGTCCTGCATTGGCACCTGTGTAGTGGAAACCGTCTTCGTTGGCACCGACAACAGCATTTTTCACATCTTGCACCTTGCGGTCTGCAATAATCTTGATGTTTTCTGGCAAGCCAACTGGGCCAAGGGAACCAAATCCTGCACCGAAGATGTTTTCCGCATCCGCTGGGCTAGCAGCATCAAAGAAATCTGCACCAAGGTGGTTTTTCAATTTAACATCGTTGACCTGGTCATTGCCAACAAGGAGGGCAACAACTGGCTCACCGTCTGCCATAAAGAGCATGGTTTTGATGGTTTGCTCTTCCGCAACATTCAAGAAGGCAGCAACTTCGTCGATGGTTTTGGCATCTGGCGTCGCTACTTTAACCAATTCTTCTTCGACGACAACTGCTGTACTTGGTTTGTATTCACTGGTTGCCATCTCCAAGTTGGCAGCATAACCTGATTCACTAGAGTAGGCGATGGTATCTTCACCAGACACAGACCAAGCCAAGAGTTCTGCCTTGATTGCTTCAAGAACATCCTCTGGGATTTCTTCAAAAGAAGCAACCGACTTGTCCAAGACAACCCAACGGTCCAGGTCAGTACGGTCTGGTGTAATAGCCATAAACTCCTGGCTATCCTTACCACCCATGGCACCACCGTCACCGATGATGGCCTTGAACTCCAAGCCTGCACGAGTGAAAATAGCCTCATAAGCTGCCTTATAGTCATCGTAGGTCTGATCCAAGCTCTCGTAGCTAGCATGGAAGCTGTAGCCATCTTTCATGATGAACTCGCGACCACGGAGAAGACCGTTACGCGGGCGTTTTTCATCACGGTATTTGGGCTGGATTTGGTAGATGTTGAGCGGTAACTGCTTGTAAGATTGGACCGCATCACGCGCCAAAAGGGTTACTGTTTCTTCATGGGTTGGACCCAGGATAAAGTCAGAACCTTCGCGGTTTTTGAGCTTGTAAAGATCGTCGCCATATGTTTCGTAACGACCTGACTCACGCCAAATGTCCGCTGACAAGAGAGCTGGTGCCAAAAATTCAATAGCATCAATCTTGTCAAACTCCTCACGCATGATATTTTTTGCTTTTTCAATGACACGGTTAGCCAATGGCAAGTAGCTGTAAATACCAGCAGAAATCTGACGAACATAACCCGCACGCAACATCAAAGCGTGGCTAATCACCGACGCATCCGAAGGCATCTCCCGCAAAGTAGGGATAATCATTTTAGACTGTTTCATAATTTAAGATACAAAAGCGTCAAGAAAACCGTATAAAAATAGGCAATCAACGCAGTGCCTATCGGCACAAGGCGATTGGTCTTTTTTACTAGGTTTTTAGCTTTTGTTCAATTCCTTTCGTAGTTTACTTGATTAGGAATCACAGAAGTCGCTTTTCAAAACCCTCGCTGACGCTCGAGTTCAAATCTGAAAACTCTCTGTTCCTTTCTTTTTCGTATTTTTCAGAACATCCTGCATTTAGCACGCATTCAATTCCTTTCGTAGTTTCATCATCAGGAAATCCAGAAGCGTAATTCTCAATCTATTTTCCGAGTTTTTAGACCGAGTTCAATTACGAACCTCCTTAGTTCCTTTCATCATTTGTTTGACAGGAAGACACGGTTTCAGCCCGTGTTCAATTCCTTTCATAGTTTTCAGAACGTCCTGCGTTTAGCACGCATTCAATTCCTTTCATAAATTTCAAATTTATCTTAGAAGAAGACTCTTATAATATCATTCCAAGTGACTACTATCATAAGAACCACCATAACAGCTACACCTGCTAGAGTGATATAAGATTCCGTCTCTGGTTTGAGTGGTTTTCTGCGAATGGCTTCCAGAATATTCATAACAATCTTACCACCATCCAAGGCTGGAATTGGAATCAAATTGAAGATTCCAAGGTTAATGGAGAGCGCAGCCATTAGCCCCAATACAGAAACCAAACCAAATTCAGCCGCTTGAGAACTTACTTTGTAAATAGCAACCGGTCCCCCCAACTGCTTAACATCAAAGTTTGCAATTAGATTCTTCAAAGCTGTTACAACCCTAAGAGCTGTCGCTCCCGCTTCTTGGAAACCACCGACAATTTTATCAACGAAACCAGTTTTCAAAATCGGTGAAATACCAATTCGATAGGCCCCATCTACTTGTTCAGCAGTAACGGAGACATGACGGTTTTTCCCATCATGCTCAACAACCAAATCAAAGCTTGGGGCTGTTGTTGCATCTATCGCTGCTTTGCTAATAATCGTTGCAACTTCTGTGTAGCTATCTGTCGTGTTCCCATTGACCGAAAGAATCTTGTCCCCTGTGACAACACCCGCAGCCTGCAAAGCACCACCTTCAGTAATACTTACTGCATTGCTTGATGGGTTGGCAACCCCGCCTTGCATGAAGAACAAAATAATAAATACTAGAATCCCTAAAATAAAGTTATTCATGGGACCCGCAAAGTTGGTCATCAACCGACCCCAGACTGTCGCATTTTGATACTGAACATCAAGTGGAGCAATCCGAACTTCTGTTCCATCCTCCTCTACAATCGTGGCATCATGATCAACCTTATAGGTCTTGCTTTCTTCCAAGACCAAGCCTGTGATTTCTAATTTTTCTTCAAAGTCAAAACTGGTTACATTCATTGGCAAACTGAGACTATCCAGTTGCTTACCAGACAAATTAATCCGCGTCACAACACCAGCTTCATTTAAACTGAGGCTGGCAGGACTACCTGTCTTAATCTCTGTCTTATCTTCACCCCATCCAGCCATTCGAACATAGCCACCTAGAGGAAGAATACGGATGGTGTAAAGTGTCCCATCCTTACCCGTATGAGCGAAAATTTTGGGACCCATCCCAATCGCAAATTCCCTCACAAGGATACCCGCTTTCTTGGCGAAGTAGAAATGACCAAATTCATGGACAACCACAATCACACCAAATATAAATATAAATGCTAAAATTCCCTTCATAGTACCTCCTTAAAATAATCCAAAGAAGTGCATGATTGGAAAGACAAAAATCATACCGTCAAAACGATCCAGGATACCGCCGTGTCCTGGAATAATTTTTCCAGAATCCTTCACACCAAAATGGCGTTTAATAGCACTTTCTACTAAGTCTCCGAATTGTGAGAATATCGAGAAAATCACAACTAACAACAACATCATGCCAAATGAATAGCCCGCCAACAAGGACTTATCGACAATCAAGAAAATGATAGCGACTACCACCGCAGAAAGAATACCGCCTACAAAGCCTTCAACCGTTTTATTTGGTGAAACCTTTGGCAATAATTTTCTCCGACCAATCTGACGACCGATTAAGTAGGCACCAATGTCTGTTGCCCAGACTAAACAGAGGGCAAAGAAGACTTTATTGAGCCCATCCATACGAGCCAGTATCAAACTATGAAAGCCGATACCAACATAGAAACTTGAGGCAATTGGAAAGACCACATCGGAATAGTTGTAATGGCCGATATTAAAAACCGTCGAACCAAGCAGTAAAAATACTACAATGGCGTAGGCTGTATAATTTCCATCCGTCGGCAAAAATGTCAGATAATTCTGGAGCGGAAGAGCCAAGACTAAACTGGCCAACATAGCTAAGACACCCTCAATAGAATTTGGTGCTAGGCGATGCATTTTAATCAATTCAGCCGTAGCAATGATGGCTAACAGGCCTACAAAAAATTGAAATGCCATCCCACCAGCCAACAAAAAGGGAATGAAAATAGCTAGAGCAATGCCACCAAATATCACTCGTTTCTGCAAATCGTTTGTCATACCTTCTCCTTATACACCGCCAAAACGTCTATGACGTCGGTTGTATTCTTTGATTGCTAATTTAAGAGCCTCACCATCAAAATCCGGCCATGCCACATCCGTAAAATACAGCTCGCTATAGGCTGTTTGCCAAGGCAGGAAGTTGCTAAGACGAAGTTCACCACTTGTACGGATAACTAGATCGGGATCGCGTAACGTTGGTGATAAGGTTCCTGTATAGAGGTAATCCGCTATTAATTTCTCATCAATATCACCAGGATTGAACTTGGCATCCAAGACATCTTGCGCAATAGCCTTGACTGCGCGAGTCACCTCATCACGACCGCCATAGTTAAGAGCGAAATTGAGAATCAAACCAGTGTTACTCTTTGTCTTTTGTTCAGCTTTATAAAGCGCATTGAGAGTCGGAACAGGAAGTTTGGAATGGTCACCAATCATCTGAATTTTGACATTATTGGCATGGAGTTCAGGAACATACTTATCATAAAACTCCACAGGTAGATTCATGATAAACTTCACTTCTTTTTCCGGTCGAGACCAGTTTTCTGTAGAAAAGGCATAGACAGTCAACACCTTTACTCCCAAATCAGAAGCCGTCTTGGTAACATTTTGAAGTGCATCCATACCAGCCTTATGCCCCATAATACGTGGTTGCATCCGCTTTTTCGCCCAACGGCCATTGCCATCCATAATCACAGCGATATGCTTAGGGACTTCAATTGCTGTTTCAATGCTTTCTTTCTTTTTAAAATTAAATTTAAACATGGTATTTTCCTTATTGTATAATCGTTTCATTATACCATATTTTTACCTAGGATAGCAAAAATCAGGCAGGGCTAAAACAAGAGAAAACCAAGGTTTCCCTCGGTTTTTCATCCTTATTCTTCAATTGCAGATTCTGAAGTCGCTTCTGTCGTTTCAACTGCCACTTCTTCAACAACTGCAGATGTAGTACCTGAACTTGCTACACGATTACGAATAGCACCACGTTCAAATGTCAAATAAACACCATCAACATCGAGAACCACCTTTTTATCATCGATTTCATCGACAATACCAAATAGCCCACCAATGGTCACAATTTCATCACCTTTTTTGATTTGATTTAGCGCTTCTTGACGTTGTTTTTGTTGTTTACGTTGCGAATAGAACATAAAACCAATCATGGCAACCATGACAAGCGGCAAAAATAAACCTTCCATATGTTTACCTCTTTTATTGTTTGATAAGCATGATTATATCAAATTCTTGACAAGAAAGCAAAGTTCGACCAAACAGAAAAAGACCGAACTCTCGTTCAGTCTTCATGGATTTATTTAGCACTCCAGACACTCTCAAGGATGTTGGTCTGTTCACGACCAGGTCCTACTGAGAAGGTTGAGATACGAACGCCTACCAATTCGCTGATACGACGAACATAGTTGCGAGCCGCTTCTGGCAATTCATCCAAACTACGCACACCTGTGATGTCTTCAGACCAACCTGGCATTTCTTCATAGATTGGTTTGCATCGTTTGAGTTGCTCCAAACTTGCAGGATAATGGTCAATACGCTCACCATCCAAGTCATAAGCCACGCAGATTTTCAAAGTCTCAAGTCCTGACAAAACGTCGATTGAGTTGAGGGACAAGTTGGTAATACCTGACACACGGCGGCTATGTCGCATGACCACTGAGTCAAACCAACCAACACGACGTGGACGGCCAGTTGTCGTACCGTACTCTTTACCGATTTCGCGGATACGGTCCCCGATTTCATCGTGCAATTCCGTTGGGAATGGTCCGTCACCAACACGGCTAGTGTAGGCCTTACATACACCAACAACCTTGTCAATCTTGCTTGGGCCGACACCGCTACCGATAGTCACACCACCAGCAACTGGGTTTGAAGAAGTAACGAATGGATAGGTCCCTTGGTCAATATCCAACATAACCCCTTGCGCCCCTTCAAACAAGACACGTTTGCCTTGGTCCAAAGCATCGTTCAAGATAACAGAGGTATCTGTTACATACTTTTTAATTTCTTGACCATAAGCATAGTATTCTTCAAAGATTTCGTCAAACTCAATCGGAGTTGACTCATACATTTTCTCAAACAAACGGTTTTTCTCAGCCAAGTTTGTTCTCAAACGCTCCGCAAAAATCTCCTTGTCCAAGAGGTCTGCAATACGGATACCAACACGGGCTGCCTTGTCCATGTAAGCTGGACCGATACCCTTGTTGGTTGTACCAATCTTGTTCTCACCTTTAGATTCTTCTTGCAACTGGTCCAATTTGATGTGGTAAGGCAAGATGACGTGTGCGCGGTCTGAAATCCGCAAATTATCTGTTGTCACACCTGAATCATGGAGATAGTTGATTTCCTTCACCAAAGATTTTGGATTGACAACCACACCATTACCGATTACAGAAATCTTTTCTGGGAAGAAGATTCCTGACGGAATCAAGTGCAATTTATACTTAGTTCCGTCGATAACGATGGTATGCCCAGCATTATCTCCGCCTTGATAGCGTGCGATTACTTCAGCATTAGCAGACAAGAAGTCTGTAATTTTACCCTTACCTTCGTCGCCCCACTGGGTTCCTACAACAACTACTGATGTCATATTCACTCTTTCTCTGAACTGGCTAACCAGCCCAGCCTTTCTTCTACTTCTGGCAGGAATCTCACCTACAAGTTTCGTTTTTACACATTATTCTACCAAAAAACGAACATTTTTTCAAGAATTTCTTACATTTTCGTTTATAACGGATGTTATCCTTTTATTTAAATAGATAAAAAGAAAAATACGAACAAAGTGCCTTATTAAACATTTTTAAAGTTGTTTTTCATTGAAATTCCCGAAGTCTGCAGCTTCTGGATAATAACCAACTTTATTTTTTCCTTCAAAACGTAGCAGAAATTTGTATTTGTACCCCAAACTAGATAAAATTGGAAGTAGATTTTTAGAGAAACAAAAAAAGGATTGCTTATGTTACAGAAATTATCCCCAAACAGTCCCATCCTCCAAGCCACCTTTGGTGTGGAACGGGAATCCTTACGAATGAATAACAACAACCGCGTAGCTCAGACGCCCCACCCAGAAAAATTGGGCTCACGCAATTTTCATCCCTATATCCAGACAGACTACAGCGAGCCACAGCTGGAGCTGATTACGCCTGTGGCTCATTCGACCAAGGAGGCCCGCCGTTTCCTAGGAGCCATTACGGATGTAGCTGTTCGCTCTATGGAAAAAACAGAGTATCTCTGGCCCCTGTCTATGCCACCTGTGATTTCAGAGGATGAGATTCAGATTGCCCAGCTGGAGAGCGACTACGAGTACCAGTACCGTGTCGGCTTGGCGAAACGCTACGGCAAACTGCTTCAATCTATGTCAGGCATTCACTATAATTTTGAGCTAGGTAAAGACCTGACCCAGCAACTCTTTGTAGTCAGTGGCTACGATGACCTTATCACCTTCAAAAACGCCCTCTATCTCAAGCTGGCTCAGAATTTCTTACGCTACCGTTGGCTCTTGACCTACCTCTACGGAGCTAGCAGTCTGGCTGAGAAGGGATTTTTGACCGATGAGATTGGTTGTGTGCGGTCCATTCGCAATTCCAACTACGGCTATGTCAACGCACCCGATGTCCGCATCTCCTTCTCTTCGCTAGAGCAATACGTGACAGACATCGAACAAGCTGTGGCTAGCGGTCAACTGTCCGCTGAAAAGGAATTTTACTCAGCTGTCCGCCTACGTGGCGCCAAAGTCAGCCGGGACTTTTTGACCAAGGGCATTACCTATCTGGAGTTCCGCAACTTCGACCTCAACCCCTTCGAGCCACTGGCTATTAGCCAAGAAACGCTGGATACCACCCACCTCTTTGCCTTGGCACTGCTCTGGCTAGATGATATGGACCAGGTCGATGAAGAGTTGGCTCAGGCAGCAGACCTCAACAACCGCATCGCCCTCAGCTACCCCCACACTCCCCTACCAGCAGAGGCAGACGCCCGCCCTATCCTGACCGCCATGGAGGCTATCGTCCAGCATTTCGGACTAGACGACTACTACAGCCAGCTCATCGCTCAAGTGGAGGCGGCCCTTCAAGACCCACGCTTGACCCTCTCTGGAAAAATAGCAGAGCAGGTTGAAGACGGGTCTTTGGAAAGATTTGGTCAGCAGCAAGGACGGCTCTTCCATGATTATGCTTGGACAGCCCCTTACGCCCTCAAGGGCTATGAAAACATGGAACTCTCCACCCAGATGATTCTCTTTGATGCCATTCAGCTGGGCTTGAATGTAGAGATTTTGGATGAGGAAGACCAGTTTCTCAAACTCTGGCATGGTGACCATGTCGAGTACATCAAAAATGGTAACATGACCTCCAAGGACAACTACGTCATTCCACTCGCCATGGCCAACAAGGTCGTGACCAAGAAGATTCTAGACCAGGCTGGTTTTCCAGTGCCTGCGGGAGCGGAGTTTGCTAACAAGGAAGATGCCCTGCGGTATTACGGACAGGTAGCCAGCTCTGCTATTGTTGTCAAACCAAAATCCACTAACTTCGGCCTCGGCATCTCTATCTTCCAGGAGCCAGCCAGTCTTGCAGACTATAAAAAAGCCCTGGATATCGCCTTTTCGGAAGACAGCCATGTGCTCGTGGAAGAATTCGTGGCGGGAACCGAGTACCGCTTCTTCATCTTGGACGGCAAGTGCGAAGCTGTCCTGCTCCGCGTCGCAGCCAATGTCGTGGGGGACGGACAGTCAACAATCCGTGAATTAGTGGACAAGAAAAATCAAGATCCCCTGCGAGGGCGTGACCACCGTTCACCACTTGAAATCATTAACTTGGGCGACATCGAACTGCTTATGTTGGAGCAACAGGGTTACACGCCTGATACAGTTTTGCCAGAGGGCGTTCAAGCCTTTCTACGTGGCAACTCCAATATCTCAACCGGTGGCGACTCCATCGATATGACCGATCAGATGGACGAGTCCTACAAGCAACTGGCCGCTGATATGGCGACTGCTATGGGAGCTTGGGCCTGCGGTGTAGACTTGATTATCCCCGACCGCACCAAGCCAGCCAGCAAGGACGAACCCAACTGCACCTGTATCGAGCTCAACTTCAACCCTGCCATGTACCTGCACACCTACACCTACGCAGGACCTGGACAGAGCATTACACCGAAAATCTTGCGGAAGTTGTTTGGGGAACTATAGCAATTAAGCCTCCTTATCTCACTGGGAAAGGAGGCTTTCTTTAATATCAGAGCCAGCTTCTAATTAAGCCTGAAATATCTTCTTGTACATGGCTGTACAAATTTTGGTATAATCTAGATGGCACTAACGATACCGCCTTAGAAAGGAGGTAAAGTAATATGCTTGACTTTCTTCTTACCAACATCATATCACCGCTCGCGGTTGGTCTTATTCTTCTAGCTATTGATAAGTGGCTTGATGAATAGTAGTGCTTTTCTAGGAAACTAGAAAAACCCCTTGCTTTTGTAGGATCTAGCAAGGGGTTTTTATTTTGAGGTAAAGTCAACTTGACTTTCCTACCAACATCTTCCTCTACATTATCCCATAACAGCTACAGGTTGTCAATTAGGACCAATCTATTCTGTTATTTTCATCAAAATCAAAATAGCATATGGAGCTAATTCAAAATCTGTTTCTGACAGGACTGTATAGTCGCCTTTAACCAATTGATAGTCGGAAAGATTGATATTATCTAACTGAATAGTGGCTGAATGGCTAGCTGGGTTCCGAAGCGAGAGGATTTCTTTTCCTGCTTCTTCATCAATACATCTGTAACCATAAATTTCAAACGCTGACGGTTTCCCGCCAATCATTTGACTGTGTTTTAGAGTTGAGTAATTGTTCTCTATCCACTTAACAGCGCGAGCATTGGCCTTCCAACGTTCCTCATCAAACATTGTATAGGAATAGTGGAATTCCCAAAAAGCATTCCCACGAGTAGAAATAAACATCAGATAATCTTCAAACTCTTCTACACTTGCATACATTTGATGGTCCATGTACCAGGTATGAGCCGTACTCGCATAGACAGGCTCATGGTTATAAAGGCTCCAAAGAGGCAATTGAATATCTCGTTTGGTCAAAAATTCTTCGTATTGGCAATCACGATAGGTAATCATCCGTTGAATATCATTCCCAGCATTTTCTGTGAAGCCAACATCCTGAGAAATTTGTATCCAAAGGCTGTTGACCCATTGTAGGAACCACGGACTAGGGTTGACATAAGAAGTCAAGTTTAACCAGCAATCTCTCTCTCCACGCTCCGCCCTTAAATCTTTTAAGAGGTCAATCAAGAATTCATAGACAGGAGTCATAGTGTGCATGGCAAACTCACCACTAGGGTCTGGCTTATCTGGCTTCAGCAACCAACCATCGATTTTCCAATAGCTGATATCATATTTTTTCTGGTAATCCAACATTTTTTGCTTCATGCCTTCCAAATAATTGAAATCACCAATATTGACATCATTTGACAAGGCATTCTTGCTACCGAATTCTGGATGTACCTCCAACCAGTCACTCATGATAACTTCTGTACCGTTATAGCCTCCACGTGGCCCAATCCAAAGACCAAGACTTGCACCTAAATTATTTACGAGAGCTTTTACCTTTGTTAGACCGTTAGGGAACTTTTCATTAAACTCCCAAACACTTTGGTAATCACACCAGCCATCATCAACGACATAGGCATCCAACTTCACACCATTGTCTTCAAAGCCATGTGAAATCTCTTCAAAACTCTTTACAATAATCCCTTCATCAATGGCAGTCATATAGTCATACCAAGAATTGTATTGTTTTCTGAAGTAACTTGGCTGAGCAATTCCACTAATGTAAGTAAAGAAATCCTGTTGAATGCTTGCTTTCTCAAATCCAGAAGCCGCACCAATAACAACTGGCCAGATTTTTTTAGGCTCTTTAATTTCGTGACCGACATAGTAGCGAGAAAAATAGGTTTGATCTACCAGTCTATTTTCTCCCATTGGAAACTCCATACCAAAGAAGAAGGACTTGGCATAAATTGGTTGTCCCAACTCTACATAATAGCCAGAAAATCCAGCCATTTCCTTAATATCTTCTTGCTGTTTCGGAATATATACCTGCTCTAAATTTGCAAAACCAAACTGCTCCACATCAATATAGTTAATTATTTTAGAAGACGACAGAATAGTAACCTCTTTAGCAAGTACATCTTCACGTTTTGAATAAAAAATGGTTAACTGGATTTCTGAATGATAGAAACTCACCAAAAGACTTTCATTGGTTTGTTCGACCACATGAGCTGTAAAATCCTCAGAGCTGAGCTGACTTCCATCACAAAAAGAAACAAGGAATTCCGTATTTTTTTCATTTCCAATGGGTTCATCAAGCTGTTTATTCAAGATATGGGAAGTATAAAACTTCCCATCTTCTAATTTAAAATAGCGTGCTATCTGTTTATTTTCAATCTTCACTATCATCACCTACTAATTCAATCTTAATCACACTATCTACGCTGTCTGGCAAAGGATAAGTAAAGTGAGGAATATCGCCGTACTGGGCAAAACAAATCCCTTCGTAAGCATTAGTTGTCCAGCTCTTAGAAATCTTCACTTCACTACCATCATGAAGGAAACTCATCCTTTTCACTTTGCTTTCATCGATACCGATCAAGGCAAGTGGACCAATTGGCTGTTCGAAGACATGGGCATAAACCGTATTCCTTTTTTGAGTATAGTAGCCCCATTCTGGCTTAGGTAATGAACTAACGCCACAACCATAAATGGACTCCCCATTCTTATCCAGCCATTTTCCAAAATCATTTAGAATTTCCAGACTCTCTTGGTTGATAATTCCTAGTGCATCTGGACCTACATTCAGAATCATATTCCCATTTTTACTTACACACTCAACCAACTTACGAATAAGTGTCCTGGACGATTTGTAGAGATGATCCGTAGGATTGTAGGCCCAGTTATTATTCATAGTTAAGCAAAGCTCCCAAGGAATTGGCTCTCCATGTATATTTCGAATTCCCTCATGAGGTATGAGCTGTTCTGGGCTAACAAAGTCACCAGAATATAAACTAATATTATCTGTTACAATACTGCCAAATCCTTCTCCTGATGTTTCTAAACGATTGTCAACAACTACATCTGGTTGATGCTTACGTACAAGCTTAATCAAATCTGTTGCACGCCACTTTTCACCGAACATTTCTCCATAAGAGTAGTCAAACCATATTATATCCAGTTTGCCATACTTGGTTACAATTTCTTCTACTTGATTGTGTAAGAAAGTCAAGTAGTTATCAAAGTCAACCTTCTCATCTTTGAAGGCTTCATTCTCACGCATGGGATGAATCATATCACCATATTTCGGATAATCTGGGTGATACCAGTCAATCAGGCTGAAGTACAGACCTACTTTTAAACCTTCTTCTCGTACCGCTTCAACAAACTCCGCTACCAAGTCCTTTCCGATTGGGGTATTTGTAGCCTTGTAGTCAGTGTAGGCTGAGTCAAACAAGCAAAATCCATCATGGTGCTTGGCAGTCAAGACCATGTATTTCATACCTGCCGCCTTTGCCGCTTTTGCCCACTCTCTCGGATTGTATTTTACAGGATTAAACGCCTCAAAAAATGGTTGATAATCCTCAATGGATAATTGCTGGTGGCTACGAATCCACTCCCCTTTTCCAGGGATAGAATAAAGTCCCCAGTGAATGAACATACCAAAGCGATCTCTTCGGAACCATTCGGTCCGTTTATTTATTTCTTGTAAACTATTTCTTGTCATCCTTTAACTGCTCCTCCTCCAAGGGCTTCAATAAAGTATTTACTTGCAAAAGCAAAGAGTAAAATTGGTGGTAAGATAATCACAACGATAGCTGAGAAAAGACCATTATAGTTGGTATTAAAGCTAGTAGTGAATTGTCCAAGCAAGGCTGGCACTGTCAACTCATCTTTATTGATAATCAGCATAGAAGCCCAGTAATACTCATTCCAGTTGTTAATAAAGGCTAAAATTGCTGCCGTTAAAATGCCTGGTCTAGCAATTGGTAGCATGACTTTCCAAAATGTCTGAGCATAGCTTGCTCCATCAATTTCAGCTGCTTCTTCTAATTCTTTAGGGATGATTGCAAAGTAGTTTTTTATAATAAAGAAACTCATAGCAATACCGCTGCAAGAGTAGACAAAAATCAGAGCTACTGGTGTATTATAAATACCCAGAACATTTACCAAGCGATAGACTGGAAATGTCATTGCTGTAGCAGGGATAAAAAGAGTTGAGTACAACATGGCAGTTATCAACTTTTTACCGCGGAATTCCATTCGAGCTATGACATAAGAAGACATGGAAATCATGATGATGCTGATAATAACGGAAATTGAAACCACTTTAAAACTGTTCCAAAAATAATCCAATACATGCAGTTCTGTAAACACCTTGATATAACCGTCAAAGCTCAAATCAGTTGGCAAGCTAATACCAGGATTTTTCATGGGATCTGCTTTTAAGGACGATAGGAAAATCCATAAAATTGGAAACACTGAAATTAAACAAGTAATAGCCATATAGATGTAAATAATCAATTTTCCCGTTTTGGAAAGGCCATTCAAACGATTGTCCATACGTTTTATCTCACTTTCTACGCTTACCTTCTTTGAAGATCAGATTGATACACAAGATGATTAACATCCCGCCTAGAATCTGAATAACACCTATGGTATTCGCTCTGGCGTATTGTGTACGAGAACTGGATACTGCCAACTCCCTGATAATGAAACTGATACTCTTGGTACCTGCCGCACCATTTGTAAGGAAGAATACTTCGTTATACAATAGGAAACCTGAGGTTGCGGCCATAATCGATACCGTTTTTAATGTTTCTTTTATCATTGGAATGGTGATATACCACTCTCTTCTCCAACCTGTGATATTATCTAAAATAGCTGCTTCATGAATTTCTTGTGGAATGGCGAAAATTTGACCTAAAATCATAATGGTTGATGTCCCTGCAAAGAAAATATAAGCACAGGTCATTGCAATGATATTTAAACCAGGTGTCAATAAGATGGCATCCGAAAATTCAGGGTTGAAGAAGCGGATAACTTGGTTAACGACTCCATAATTTGGATTGTAGATCTGAAGAAAAATCAAACCCATTGCTGCACTTGAAATAATACTAGGTATGATGTAAAGATTTCGAGATATTTTCCAACCAGCCAATTTTTTTGATAAAGCAATCGCTACCGATAAAGCTAATGGAACTTGAACGACTACACCTATAATTGCCCATGTAATTGAATTTTTCAATGCTTCCAAAAAGAAAGGATACTCACTAAAAATATACTTATAATTGGCAAAGAGATTGCCAAAACCTAGAAATTCTGGGCTGGTTAAATTCGTGTAATCCCACTTAGTAAAGGAGGTTGCAAAAATAGTTACCACCGAATAAAAGTAGAAGAGAAAGAAACAAACTAATGTCGGAAGTAAGAATAGAAAAATAAATCGTTGTTTCTGTGCCTTCCTATTTTGTAAGGTCATGGTTTTCTTTGCCATAAAATACTCACTTTCTAAAAAAGGGAGCAGGAAAGAACTCAGTACAGTAAAATGGAGTTCGTCTTCCTGCCCCCGCACAGTTGATTAGGTCAGATTTGGAGTGTGGAGCACGAACAAATCTGCCAATCAACCACTGCGCTGAGATGTTGACTTTAATCTTGAAAGGTGGTTCTATACATGAGAACAGCCCTGATATATTAGCCGATAAGGGCTTTCAAGATGTCTTGTGTTTCTTTTACTTTCTGATCAATATCTACACCGTCAGCAGCACTTTCAGTCAATGCGTTGATAATAGCAGTACGAACGTCACCACCCCAAACTGATACAACAGTCGGAACAGTTACATCTGCATTGTTTGCCATTGACGTTGCTTCACCTAAGAGTTTTACAGTAGCGTCGTCAGATCCGCTTGCAATTTCTGCAGTATCGATTGCTTGGCTGGCTGGGTTAGCTCCAACTTTTTCAAAAATGGTTGTTTGAACTTCATCGCTAGTCATATATTTTACAAATTCCAAAGCAAGTTTTTCTTCTTCTTCAGAGAGATTGCTTGAAATTGTAATACCACCACCAGCTGAACTAATTGCAACATTGCCAGCATACAAACCTGGTTTCAAAGCTGCATTATCTTTCAAACCACCTGCTGCCCAAACTCCGTTAAAGAATACTGCCGATTTATTTTCTGTAAAATCAGTAGAATAAACATTGGCATCACCGCCAGCATTAGCTGAACCATTAGCTTGAACTTCTGTCATAACTAATTTAAGGGCTTCAGCAAATTCTTTTGAATCAATTCCTTCAGACGTTAGAGGACCTTCTAACAGTTTACGACCTGCTTCAGATGAGCCAAGTACTGTGTTAAAGAGACGAATTGCTGGCTCCCCTGCACCAAAGGCATAGACACCTTGTTTTCGAACCAAGGCCATAGCTTCCGTAAAATCACTCCACTTGGTCCATTGGTCAGGTGTTTTAGCTCCAGCCTTGGAGAAAATATCTGCATTATACCATAGACCCAAGGTCAACAATTGGTCATGGACTGTATAGATTTTTCCATTCACATCATTTTGTGTATAGTTTAGACCAACATTTTTTTCCAAACCATTTTCATCAATGTATGGTTTCAAATCTAGAACCAAACTTTGTTCAATCGCAGCCAAGGAAACATCGTTACCAGCCAAGTCAATCATATCTGGAAATTCACCACTTGCAACCTTGTTGTTCATGATGTCTGTCAAACTTCCGTTCACTGGAGTTGGTTTAAACTCAACGTCGCCAGTTGCGTGTTTTTTAGCAAATTCGTCATAAAGGTCACGCATGACTTTGGCTGCTGGCCATTCTTCTTCACTATGGTGATAACCATGATAGAATTCTAGAACAGTATCATCACCACCTGAGGCTTTTTCAGTACTTGAACTAGTTCCTGACGACGACCCACAAGCAGCAAGAATGACTGACGCAAACAAACACAATGCACCGCATTTCAACAAACTTTTTTTCATTTTAGGTTCCTCCGTATTATTTCCTTTGTCCGTAAGTTTTAAATTTTTCAGCCATCAATTCCATTTCTTCATCTGGGAGGATGACTGGTTCTCCCATGCTTTTGGCAACACAATAAATTTTTGAACAGTATTCAACCTCCTCAATGATATTGAAGGCATTTAGTAAGTCCTGAGCACCCGCTAAGATACCGTGGTTGGCAAGAAAGACTGCACGTCTGTCTTTCATCGCCTCAGCAGCATTTTCAGCCAATTCCTTAGTCCCATAGGTGGCATAATCTGCTACTCGTACATCCTTTCCTGCTACAGCAATCATATAGTGGCTTGCTGGCAAGGGTTCTCTTAGCACTGCCAAAACGGTTCCGTAAGTGGTATGTGCATGAATGACTGCATCAAGGTCTTCTCGTTTCTGGTACTGAATCAAGTGCATATACCACTCGCTAGAAGGAAGTTTTTCCCCTTCGACTACCTGTCCTTCCAAGTTCATGATGACAATATCTTCTTCCTTGATTTCAAAGAAATCAATTCCAGATGGAGTGATTGCCATTAGACCTTTTTCACGGTTAAATACGCTCAGATTCCCACCAGTACCCTTGGTTAAGCCTTCAGTAACTAACTTTTTGCCGTACTTTATAAGTTCCTTTCTTTCTTTTTCCATGAACATAAAGTGTTCTCCTTCTATTTACTATATAGCGGTCCTAAAACCTCACACATCTTGAAATCTGCCGCTTCCAAATCCTTAGTACCGACACCATCAAAAATGCTTGGACGGAAAATTCGTTCCCTTGGAATATTGTGGAGGGCTACAGGAATTCGCAACATACTAGCCAGAGTGATAACTTCTGCACCAATGTGTCCATGAACAAAGGCTCCATGGTTAGATCCCCAATGATTCATGACATCATAGACCGTTTCAAAACCAGGTTCTCCAAGATTCGGAGCAAACCAAGTTGTTGGCCATGTTTTATCTGTCCGCTCATCCAAGATGCGATGTACTTCATCATCCAATGGACAGGTGTAGCCTTCTGCAATTTGTAAACTTGGACCAACACCCTTGACTAGATTGACACGAATCAAGGTCACAGGAAGTTCCCCCTGAGTCTTGAAGTGAGAAGAATAGCCACCTCCTCGGAAATATTCATAGTTTGCTCGACACCAATCTGTCGCTTCCAGACAGGCTTTTATATCCTCCTCTGTCATATTCCAGAACTCTTTCATGGTTGGCTGACCAGCTTCATCTCGTGCTGCTGCACTTCCATCAAGGGCTGAAGCTCCTGAGTTAATAAGGTGGAGGATGCCATCCTTAGCCCTACCTGTTAGCTCTTGACCTGTCACCCGTTTGACCGCCTCTGGGCTCCAATAGGTCCGAACATCAGAGAAAATTGGAGCCTTATTGGTTAGGAGGGTTCCAAATAGCATGGCGGTCGCATTCAACGTATCATTTTCTGTTGCAAAGGCAGTAACAGGTCGTGGACCATTCCAGTCAAAGGTAGAAGCCAGGATTGCTTCAGCGAAATCTCCGTTTGGCAACCAGTCAGTCCATTGCCGTTGACCTTGGAAACCACCTGAAATAGCATTTCTACCACGAGCTTCCTCTTCCCAACCAATCTCTGCCAATCGAGGATTTCCAAAGAGAATGTCTCGAATAATCAAGGTTTGCTTAGCAATAAATTCCCAATCCTTTTCAGCTGGAATCACCTTGGATTTGGTAATCACTTCTGGAAATTCCTTCCCTGCATTGATGTCAACACCCTCTTTACAATATTCTTTGATCCAAGCAAGAGCTTTTTCATATTCTTCTTTATCGTAGATTTCCAACTCCATACGGCGAAGGATTTCTGTCATATCCACAAATTCGACTAACATTCCCAGATAGTCTTCAAAGAAGGAAGTGGTAACCTGAGAACCTGCAATCCCCATTGAAGAAGCTCCAATGTTGACATAGGACTTGCCTTTCATCTGACCAGCAGCGATCGCCCCCTTGGCAAATAGCAAGATTTTTTCAGCCACATCAGCAGGAATGCTATTATCATCCAAGTCCTGAACATCATGGCCATAAATCTTGAATGCTGGGTACCCCTTCTGAGCATAGCCACTCATGGCTGCGGCTAGATAAACTGCACCAGGCCGCTCTGTACCATTAAAGCCCCAAATAGCTTTAATCGTGTGCGGGTCCATATCCATGGTTTCTGTCCCATAGCACCAACTTGGTGTGACAGATAAGGTAGCAACTACATTGTCACGAGCAAACTCATCGTAGACAATACCTGCATCGCCCTGACCACCAATGGTTCGACTGGCCAGTAAACACTGAACAGGTGTTCCATCTGCATAACGCAAATTGGACTCAATCAAATCCTTAGCAGCTAGGGCCATCTGCATGGTTTTTTCTTCCAAGGATTCCCTTACACCGCCCTGTCGACCGTCAATGGTTGGACGGATTCCAATTTTAGGATATAGTGTCATTTTCTTCCTCCTCTTTTGGGTAGAAATAGTTAAATGTTATAGACTCTTTTACAAGTTCCTTGGCTTCTTTCATATCTTTAACACAGCCAAGAGCCTTAAATTGAACGAGTGCATTACCAATCGAAGTTGCTTCATACAGACCAGTAACCACAGTCTTTCCTGTCACATCTGCTACTAATTGTGAGAAATAGTTCGACTTAGAACCTCCGCCCAATAGATAGAGTTTTTCAAAACAATAACCTAACAGATCTTCCAGTTCAGAAATCACTTGTTTGTACTTCTCCGCCAAACCATAATAAGCTATTTTGAAATAGTGAGCTGGACTGGATGGAAGAACTTGGTTAGTTCTCTGTGCATAGGCGGTAATTTTTTCTATCATATTACCTGCACTAGCAAATTCTGGATTTTCTGTATCAATCCTAGCGACATCTTCTTGGCAATTTTCAATCATTTCCGTAATCATTTGGAACGAGTATTCTTGTCCTTGCTCCTTAAACTGTCTTCTTAATTCTTCAAAAATCCACAAACCTGTACAGTTCTTCAAGAATGTTATACTATCATCTATTCCAAATTCATTCGTAAATTCTTTGTCGTAACTCTCCTTACTAATCAGAGGGGAGCTTAAAACAGTCCCTATTAAAGACCATGTCCCTGATGAAATATAGAGTACCCTCTCCTCATCGTCTGGAATAGATGCGATTGCACTTGCTGTATCATGTTGGCAGACATTGATGACTTTGGAAGCACGGATCCCCCATTTTTCTTGTATCCTTCCAAGAATATTTCCGGGTTTAACCAAGGATGGAAATAGATTGTCAGCTATTTCAAAACTAGCTAATAACTCTTTATTCCATTCTCTGGTATAAGGGTTGAGTAGCTGCATTGTAGAAGCAATGGTTTTCTCAATGGCTATTTGTCCTGTAAGCATATAGTTCAGATAGTCAGACACCATCACTAATCTATCTGCCTTATAGTACTGATCAGGTTGTCTGTTCTTTAAACGAATCAACTGGAATAGTGTGTTGATTTCCATAATCTGATTCCCCGTTTTGTAGTAAAGTTCCTCCAAGGATGAATAGGCCGCTACTTCCTCCAATATTCCTTCTGTCCGACTGTCACGATAATGAACTGGCTGAGCTATCAATTCTCCCTGACTATCTAATAAAGCAAAATCCACACCCCAAGTATCTATACCTACCGATTGCAGGTCACTTTTCTCTTGGGCTAGCTTAATAGTATAGACAATATGTTCCATTAATTGATGGCTGTTCCAGCAGAGATTCCCTCTTTCTTTGATTGGAATATTTTCAAATCTGCTCAATTCCTCTGCCTTTAGTAATCCGTCCTCTATCCAGTAAAGGACTCCCCTGCCCGAGGTAGCTCCTAGATCAATTGCTAAAACAGATTCCATAGGTCTTCCTCCTAGAATGTTATCGCTTACATTTTTTATTATAGATTCTTGAACACTTCATTTCAATACTTGAACAGAAAGTTGGAAAATGGTCATTTTTTTAAAAATATATTGAAATATTGTTCAAAAATATTGGTTTTTTATGTATAATAAAACAAAAAAGGAGATTTTCCCCATGAGCAAAGAACAACGAATCCAAGACATCAAGGCCATTTTACAAGTAAAAAAACGTATAGGGGTAAAAGAATTAGAGAAATCGACCTATTCCAGTGTATCAACTCTACGCCGTGATCTAATTTTCCTTGAGCAGCAAGGATTCTTGAGACGACAACATGGCGAGGTCATCTTAAATTCCTTCAACACGATTGAACTATCTCACACTATTCGAGAATCAGAAAATAGACTGGCTAAAAAAATGATTGCGGATATGGCAAAAGATTTTATTGGCCCAGGCATGTGTATCTACCTAGATTCTAGTACCACTGTTTACGAACTCTGTAACTTCCTCACAAAAATTGATAATTTAATTATTTTTACAAATGGACTGAACACTGCTCAACGTTTGTCAGAATTTGCTAATCCAACAATGAAAATCTTCATTACTGGTGGAGAAATTAAACATCACTCTGCGTCAGTTGTGAACCATGCGATCGAAAATACCTTGTTAGACCACTTCAATGTTGACTTGGCATTTTGCTCCGCACGAGGTATTGATAAAGAATTTGTCTATGAAGCATCGTTTAGTCAAGCCTTAGCCAAAAAAAGCGTCATTGATCGAGCAAAAGAGACCATCCTTCTCATAGATAGTTCCAAATTTCACCAGACAGGATTCTTCAAAATCAACAACCTTTCACAGTACAAGGCTATTATTTCCGACCAACTCCCAGATGAGCTTATGCTGGAAGAAGCTGAGAAATCTGGCGTTGAGTGGTTATCTTATAAATAACCTTCTCAAAACCTCTCCCTTTCCCCATTTTCCCGACTTGTGCTATAATAATCCTTATGGATAAAATTATTAAAACACTATCAAAAAGCGGGCATTTCCGTGCCTTTGTACTGGACAGTACAGAAACCGTAAAAACAGCCCAAGAAAAACACGACACTATGGCGTCATCCACCGTTGCTCTGGGGCGCACTCTCATTGCCAATCAAATCTTGGCTGCCAATGAAAAAGGTGATACTAAGATCACCCTGAAAATCTTGGCCAGCGGTGCTGTTGGTGCTATCATCTCCGTTGCTAATACCAAAGGTCAGGTCAAGGGCTACATTCAAAATCCAGACTTGGACTACAAACGGACCTCAACTGGCGAAGTCATCGTTGGGCCTCTTGTGGGCAATGGCCAATTCCTAGTCATCACAGACTACGGAACAGGCCACCCTTACAACTCCATGACCCCATTGATTTCTGGCGAAATCGGTGAAGACTTTGCCTACTTCCTGACAGACAGCCAACAGACACCTTCTGCGGTCGGACTGAATGTCTTGTTGGACGAAGAAGATAAGGTCAAGGTAGCTGGCGGATTCTTACTGCAAGTTTTACCAAGTGCGACTGAGGCTGAAATTGCCCGTTTCGAGAAACGTATCCAAGAAATGCCTGCCATTTCGAGCTTGCTGGCTTCTGAAAACCATATAGAAGCTCTGCTATCCGCCATTTATGGCGACGACGACTTCAAACGCCTGTCAGAAGAGGAAATCGGCTTTGTCTGCGACTGCTCTAAGGACCGCTTCCTCGATGCTCTAGCCAGCTTGCCAAAAGCGGACCTGCAAGAGATGAAAGACGAGGACAAGGGCGTGGACATCACCTGTCAATTCTGCCAGACCCATTACCACTTTGACGAAAACGATTTGGAGGAACTCATCAATGGCTAATCTCAACACCCCTTTCATGATTGGTGATGTGGAAATCCCCAATCGCTGCGTGCTGGCCCCAATGGCTGGCGTGACCAACTCGGCCTTCCGTACCATTGCCAAAGAAATGGGCGCTGGTCTGGTCGTCATGGAAATGATTTCTGAAAAAGGCCTTCTCTACAACAACGAGAAGACCCTCCATATGCTCCATATCGACGACAACGAATACCCTATGTCTATCCAGCTTTTCGGTGGCGATGCCGAAGGACTAAAACGGGCTGCCGACTTCATCCAAACCAACACCAAGGCCAATATCGTGGATATCAACATGGGCTGCCCTGTCAACAAGGTTGTTAAAAACGAAGCTGGTGCCAAGTGGCTCAAGGACCCCGACAAGATTTACCACATCATCAAGGAAGTGACCTCAGTCCTCGATATTCCCTTGACTGTTAAAATGCGGACAGGTTGGAACAATACTGACCTGGCGGTCGAAAATGCCTTGGCCGCAGAAAGTGCCGGTGTGTCTGCCCTGGCCATGCACGGACGGACCCGCGAGCAGATGTACACAGGAACCGTTGACTTGGAAACCCTCACCAAGGTAGCTGGCAGCCTGACCAAGATTCCTTTCATCGCAAATGGCGACATCCGCACTGTAGAAGATGCCCGCCAGCGAATCGAGGAAGTCGGAGCTGATGCCGTCATGGTCGGACGAACTGCTATGGGCAACCCTTATATCTTCAACCAAATCAACCACTATCTTGAAACAGGAGAAGTCCTGCCCGACCTCTCCTTTGAAGATAAACTTGATGTCGCCTTCGACCACCTGACCCGCCTAACCAATCTCAAAGGCGAATCCATTGCCGTCCGCGAATTCCGTGGTCTTGCTCCCCACTATCTCCGTGGCTCAGCAGGTGCTGCCAAGATTCGTGGTGCCGTTGCCCGAGCAGAGACTATCGAGCAGGTCCAAGAACTCTTTGACCAGGCTAGAGAAGCTTATCAAGAACGGATTGCTAAATAAGAAAATCAGAGTAGTTAGACATTCGTTAAAATGAAACATATATAAAAAAACGCATAAAACAAGGTTGCAACCCGATTTTATGCGTTTTTTCTGTATAATTACGTATCTTCCCCATCTTCAAAAAAACCAACAAAGGCAGGGGCAATGTAGTCTCGATACTTCTCTGGACTCTCGCGAATGAGGGTCGCTGAAATACCAAATTTTCTAGGACTATAATGAGCTTGATAGCCTCGATTTTGCAGTTCCTGAGCGTATTCTTCCTCAGACACATAGAAGACTGGTACTTGATGTTCAGACAAATCCAATAAACCAAGCAAGCGGTCTAACCAAAGGTCCCAACCATCTGGATAGGGAGGCAAGTCCGTTTCATCCAAGGCACAAACTCTGGCCAAATCATCACCCTCAAACTGCCCTTGAGCAAATTGAAATCGTTTGGTCAAATCTAAACCAATCAAATCCCCACGATCCTTGTCATATCCTGACACCACAATACAAACCTGACCACAGGCCAACTTTGCTCGCTCGATCAAATCCAAATGTCCCTTGTGCATGGGAGCAAAGGTTCCGAAAACAACAGCTATGGTTTGATTCATAGATTTCCTTTCTACTTGCTAAAGAGGCGAGCAAGCTCACCTCTCCAACTATTTCATCCGTTTTTCAAAACGGAAGAACAATTCTGCGTCTGGAAAATTAGGCACATGTTCCATTGGATGGGCAGGATTGAAAAATTCCACAATCTGAAAGCCACATTCTTTTGACCAGTCCCCCACAAAGCCAAAATAAGGTATGCTGATGTCCGACTGCCCTTCCGTCAATGATTGGAAGTAAATATACCCGTCTGCAAACTGGTCTTTCGCTTCTCCTGCATCCAATCTCAGGCGAATGGTTTTCTTCTCTTTCGGACCCAGTTGAATGGATTGCTCAGAAAGATGAATACTCGAGCCCTTGATTTCTGTCGCATGAATCTCTTTAACTACACTTCCAGAACGTCCTATCCTATCAATAGGAACATCTTGACTAGTCAATACTTTCCCAGATGAAATAGCAAAGCTTCTTTGTTGGTTTCCTAGATTTTCCAAGGTTACCTCAAATTCTGTCTCACGCCCTATTTCTTTTAATTCCACCCCTCCTTTTAGACGGTGGTGAAGAATCACATCTGTTTCAAAGGCTCTATCAATCTGCAACAGACCAGCACCTTGTTGTCTCGGAGAATTTTCCAAAGCATGCCCAGATGAATCTAGAACATCAATCAAAGGGGTAGCAGTATTCATCAAAATGATTCTCAGCAAATCCATCCTAGTCACGCCTTCTGGTGGTGTCATTTGGCGAATCCGTGGCAATAAAAGTACGCTGCATCCGCTACAATCGACGATGCTATCGAAGCCCCTGACATGAAGCCTTAGTTAATAACTTAATGAAACAATACAAGATATACAGAAACAGAAGCCACCCCAGAACAGTTATGTAAAGCACACTACTAATTGAGCTATTTTCATACTGCTTTATCTCGTCTTTATTTTCTTGACCCGTTACTTCTTCTTTCACGGCTTCACTTACATCAGGTTCTCGATAGGCATTTACCAACAAGCGATAGTCAAATGGAGGAACTAACGGATCACATGTCAACAGCGTTACCATATCCTGATTTTCAACAGGCAATAATTTTTGCCAATCGGTCGCCTTAATGACCTCTGTATTTTTGACCAAATATGTCAGCGTTGTCCCACCGATTTCAATAAAAATCTTATCTCCTTCTTTTAGTTCCGATAGACGAAAAAATCTTAAATCAGTATACCAACCACGGTGCCCTGCAATAACACTTCTGCGCCCCATACCTCCAATAGGTAAATCTGTTCCAATAACAGAAGCGACTCCATCATTTAAATGCTGGGCTGTGGCTCCGATATAAATCGGCTGGCGAATTTCAATACTTGGAATGCTCAGATAACCAATCACACCGCCTTCCAAATTAGGAACAACAACAGAATTACTATCCGAACTATTCTTTTCTGCAAAAGGGTCAATTGTTGGGATATCTCCGCTACTGATTTGTTCTTCATAAGTATCAATCGCCGCTTTTTGCTCTGACGAAAATGATGTCGAACGGCTTTGGTAGGACTGATAGTGTCGATAGGTCTGAAACTCATGCAAAGACATATTCGTCAGTAAGACTAACGGCAGTAATAAGCCAATCAGCATGAGAATGTAGCCAATTTTTTTCATCATTTCACTTTTACCTTCCGATTCTTCTTCCTACTGCGAAGATAGAGGATCGCAACAATCACTAGTATAATCAGTAAAGCTATTAAGTAGGATAGCGTTAGCATATCCAAAAAGAATACTGGTTTTTCCTTTTTGGCAACTTCAGGCTCGTAAGAAACACGGTGGCCACGTACCAACAAACGATGACTGTTGATCATATACGGTGTACAGGTCAATAAAGTAGCATAGTCTTTTCCAGCCTGTACCAAGACAGGATCGAAGTCACTCGGCTCAACAACTAAGATTTGATCCACCTCATAAGCTAGTGTTTCTGCGATGTTATGAATGTAAAACTGTTCCCCGACTTTGAGACGATCGAGATTGGTAAACAGGGAAGCATTGGGCAAACCACGATGGGCTGTTATGACAGTGTGAGTACTTTCACCACCAACCGGCAATGACGACCCCTCTAAGTGTCCGGCCCCTTTTTGTAATACATATTCAGTTGTCCCAGCATAAATGGGAATCCGCTCATTGATTTTTGGAATTTCCACAAAACCAATTTTTTCCTTAACCTCAAGCATGCGCGCATATTCTGCAACTCCAGCTTTTTCTTCCTCTGTGTAGGGATCTTGCAGCTTGCGAGGGTCCAATGTCTGGTTATAGGCCCTAGCATATTCCAATCTTTTTAAAACTTCCTCACTCGGTAACTGTTGGGCTTGTTCATAAAACGACTGAATTTCACGATCAGAATCATAGCGATAGTAAAACTGTGAAATCCAAGGATACAGTGTCACTATTAAACCAAAGAGAAATAGGAGTTTCAGGAGTATGGATTGTTTGGATTTCCCCTTTTTCGTTTTATGTTGTAAGCGTTTTATCATTCTCAAACTTCTCTACCTGCTTTTTCTTTTTCCGTCTTCTTGTAAATAAGATAATCAACAAAATAATCACCAACATTCCCAAAGCATACAGAAGATAACGGATAAGAATACGCTTCTCTGCATTTTCAGCTGCTTTAAGATGGTCTTCCGCAACGTAAGGAACACGATGACCACGAACCAATAAACGGTGTGTATTCACCATATAAGGTGTACAAGTTAATAACGTCGCATAATCCTGCCCAGGTTTTATCAAAAGTTCGTCAAACTGAGTTGGCTCAACAACCAATATTTGGTCTACTTTATAAGCTAACGTTTCTGCAATATTGTGAATATAGAAAGTATCGCCGATTTTTACCTTGGTTAAGTCCGTAAATAGGCGAGCTTTCGGCAAACCTGTATGAGCAGTTAAGACTGTATGCGTATCACTTCCCCCAACCGGTAAAGAAGTTCCTTCTAAGTGACCGACACCTTTTTGTAACACGGTTTCAGAGGTTCCTGCATAAATAGGTATTTTTACATCAATTTTTGGAATTTCAACATATCCCATTTTCTCATGCAATTCCAACATCCGTGCATACTCCGCCCGTCCAGCTTCATGACGTGATTTAGTATAAGGGTCTTCAGAGACCACATTATTCAAGCTTTCATTAAAAGCTCGAGCCAAATCCATTCGTTCTTGAACCTCTTTGGTCGTTAAGTTTTGTTTTTCTTGATCGAAAGAAGTCGTTAGTTGATCAGCCTCGTACCGATAATAAAAATTGGAAATATGTGGATAGAGTAAAATCCCCAGTCCGATTAAAAATACTAGATAAAACGGGAGGTTACTCTTCTTTTTTTTCTTTGTTACTTTATCTGACTTTTTTTGTATTTGATTCTTATTTTTTTTCATGACTTTTCTACATTTTTGTTATGATGCCACTGCAAGCATCTTGCATCGTCTTTCCTTCAACTTTGTGAACACACGTTGAATCTTCTAGAGTTTTTTCAGTCTAAACTCAACGAAAACCCAAACCGAAGACAAAGACTTGTTGATAAGTTCTTGACAACGGATACTGTTGATTTTCGAGGAGTATAGTCCTTTAGTTCACTTTTAGTACTAGATAGCGAGCCGCTGGCATAACTGGAGTTAGACAAAGCGAGTCAACGAAGTAATAAAAGAAAAACTAAATGACGATATAAGACTGTTTCTCACCCTATATTATACCACACCCCCCCTCGCATAGTATGGGCAATGCCTCTCCTTTAAACCGAAAAAATCCCATTGCCACAGATTCAACCTGACAATGAGATTTTTCCTTTATTCGTAGCCTGTCAGGCACTATCGTTTCGTATAAGTAACCAAACGATAGCCCAGCAAGAAGAGGATAATGCCTAACGATAAAACCGCTATGACCACCGCATTCCCTGTATATGGAATCTCAATACCGGGCGGTGTGATGGGCTTGTTCTTGATTTTTACAATCTCAGAAACATGGGAATCCGAGCTAATCTCAAACGGTATCGTATCGTGAGACAGAAGATACCCTGTAGGTGCCTGCACCTCCTTTAGGTAATAACGACCATAAGGAAGAGGACCTACTTGAAAACGACCATCTGAGCCTGAAGTGACATGATAAGAATTGCCGTCGATATTCACTTCCTTCAGTTCTCCATTCACTTCCTCAAGGACTACAAACTCTGCCCCTGATAAGGGAGCGGTGCTTGTTGAAACCTTCAGAAAGGTTTTACTGCCGGTTTCCTTGCTTGGTCTTCTGACTTTTGCCTCAATCTTCAACACACTTCCATCTACCTTCATGACAAATGGAATGACTTCGAGTTTTGTAGGAGTCCCTACTTGTCGAACGTAATACCATCCCTTAGCCAAGCCCTGAAAGCTGGCTTGACCATCTGAAGTGAGAGCCTGTGAGGAAATTGGCTCACCATAGTGCTGTGTTAATTCTGACCGACTTTTTTCATATAAAGTATCTGCCAACTGTCCAGAAGAGGCTGGCTCTTCTGCAGCAATATACCAAGCCTCCAAGCCGGTTGACACTTGACTGGCATCTATTCCGTCTGGAAGAGGAATATGAACCTGAACATCAAAGGAGTCTTGTGCTTGGAGTGAAAGTGAGGGCAGTGATAGTACACATATAACTGCTATAAAACAACTTATCAGCTGTATCAGTCGTCTCATCTGTCCCTCCTTTTCTAGTATGAATTAGGCTTCTTCTTCAGATTGGCGTTTTTTCAAAGCGATGAAGGCAAATACCATTGCACTCAAACCTACAACTGTAAATACAACTGTACCGATACCACCCGTTTGTGGGATGGTTACTTTTTTGTTTTCTACGCGTTGATGACCTTCAATTGGTGTATCTGTAGCTGTTGTCCAGCTATTAGCACCAACTACAAATTCGATTGGTGTAGTTAATAATGCATATCCATCTGGTGCCTTGGTTTCGACAAGCTTGTAGTTACCTGCTTTCAAACCTTTGACTTCGAACTTACCATCTGCTGATGATACGAATGTGAAGGCTTTATCTTGAGCTGTTACCCATTCCCACTGCATATTCATGGCTTCGTATGCAGCATCACGAGTAGCTTTCAATGTTGGAATGTTAGCTGTCTCTTTTTTGTTCACTGCAGCTACGTAAGCAGCTTCTGCTACTTTATAAGCATTGATTGCTGCTTCTTGAACAGTTCTATCTTTCAAAGCAAGGAACTCAGTACCATTTGCGTTTGTGACGATGAACTCTGCTCCAACAAGTTTTTTCACAGCATTTGTATCAGTCGCATCGTCTGTCTTGATGAATCGTTTACCATAAGTGATAACTTCTGGCTCTTCTGGTGTCAGTGGATTCGGGTTAGGGTTTGTCGTGTTTTTTACATTAATAGTACCAGTAGCACCTTTTGAGTAGTTAGGAAGTGAACCTGAAACGCTAGTTTCCTCGATTACAACGTATTCTTTAGAGTCATCAAGATCTGTTAATTTACCTGAGTTAGTACCTACTGGGAGTTTGATTTCACCTACACGTACACCAGTTTCTTTTTCATACACACCGAATACAACTTCTTTTTTGTTTACACCTGTATCCCATGTTTTTTCAACTGTAATTTCACCGTTTGAAGGGGTTGTTGATTTTGGTTCTGAGAAGTCGCTTGGACGGTTACCATAAATCAATTTAACTTGGTTAGGGATACCTGTATCAACAGCAGCAGAATCATTCAATGTTGCGTTGTATGTCAAAGTGAAGTTTACATCAGCTGTTTTCGCAGCGTTTTCTAATTTTGTAAGACCAGCAGCAGTTAGTTTAACAGTAAAGCCACGTTTGGTTTGAACCAAGTCGTAATCAGTAGTAGCCAAATCAGCAATCTGTGCAGAAGTGATTTTCAATGAATCTAGTGTGAAGTCAAGACCTGCAACCATGGTATCTTCCCATGCAAATGTCTTGTAAGCAGCATCTTTAGGAACTTTTGTAGTAATTTTATATTCGATTGTATCGCCAATGTTTACTGGTTTTTGAGTTTTTGAACCATCTGCAAATGTTTTATCGATATCAGGTTTATCTTCCGTGTTTTTTGGATACACGTGAAGTGGAGTATTAGTATCAAAGTAACCTGTACCATCTGTTTTTGCTTGTGGCAAGACTAGTTTGAACGGTACAGCTTTCATACCAGTCAATTCATTTTGACCATTGTAATATGATGAGTTTTCTTTGTCCTCAACGAAGATATAAGTACCCTCACCAAGAGTGAATTCTGCACCGCTAGTTTGTGTAGTTGAGGTGTATGTAGTTTTTACATATCTATCTGTGTCATCAGCAATACCAAGATCAGCACCTGTCTTAGTATTTATAGCGCCTACATCAGTAGTCTTTTGCCATACATCAAATTTTACTCCAGCAACTTCCTTAGCAGAGTCACCGAAATAATCTGTCAAGTTAGCAATTGTATTACCATTGTATTTGGTAAAATCTTCAGTATATGAAAATTTGTTGAAGTCTGCTTCGTTCATAACGATTTTATGAACGACAACTTTTGTATCTTGAGTAGCTGCATGAGCTACTGGAGCAAGACTTACCAGCGTGCCAAGCACTGTCAATAGCGTGGCAAACACTGAAAATAATTTCGTCATTTTTTTCATGAATGTTCTCCTATTTTTCATCTTATGTGCATTAGGTACTATATAATGTTTTTGCGACGTAACTCAACGGCTAAAGTTACTAACATCATCACCCCCCCTAATGCAATATATGGGATTGCACCCATTCCACCTGCTTGCGGATATTCTCCTTTGCGGAGGTTTTTCACGACAATCAGGTGAGAATCCATATCGTCCAGACTGACGAGGTCACCACCATCTCGGATGGTAATCGTACCATCTGCACCTATATCGATATGGAATTCTTTTTCGATCTTTTGATAGCCCTCTGGAGCTACCGTTTCTTTCAGGATATAGGTTTTCCCTAAAGCCAATTGGTCAAAGCTCACTTCATCCCCTGTCGTCGTCGTTGTTTTGACAACGGCTGAGGCAGGATTATCACCTTCTCTTAGCTCAAACTGGGCTTCTAACCGTTGATTTGGATCACGGTAAGAGCGCTTGGCTAGTTTGATGGATGTGGTCGAGCGTGTGTTCTTCATGGTGAAGAGGACAACATTCTCCCCATTCGCTCTTTGAGCTAGGCTAACTTGATCATCTCCGTTATGGAGATAAGTCGTACCATCATGGTTAATCTGGAAACGATATTGTTTCGGATTTAGTTGATAGCCTGTTGGAGCAGCTGTTTCTTCCAAGATATAGTAACCAAAACTTAGTGGTGTTTCGAATATACCATTTGCAGTTGTACCACTAGCAATTTCAGCATCTTTAACTCCATCATTGTTCGAATCGCTATAAATCTTGAATGTTGCTCCGTCTAGGAGTTGATTATCATTACGACTATCCGATTTTTGGAGTCGGAACTTGAATTGCTTGAAGTTCTTGACGGTTATCTCAAGGGTAGCCCCTTGTGACACATCAACCGTTACCATATTCGAATCAAAGTCTATGAGTCTCAGACTTCCATCTGCTTGGATCTCGAATTTAATATCTCGCAACTCAGTGGTTGGTCTATAACCACCGGTCGGAACGACTGTCTCTTTCAAGATATAAATACCGACTGGCAGGTTCGAGAAGGTAATACTATTGTCCGCATTGCTGGTAGTGCCTTTCATGCTAACACCATCAATGACTACGGGTCGATTATCCTCTGTAAAGAGTTCAAATCGAGCGTTCAATCCAGTCGTTGGATTATGGTAGTCCCGTTTCTTCACTTTGATGCTACGACGTTCATTTTTAACGGTAATCGTTGTTGAGCGATCCGTCGCATCAATGTCACCGATAGCAAAGTTGTCATCTCCATTATCTGTCGTTACGCTACCATCTTCTGCAACCACCAGCTTGTACTTTTTACCGTTGGTCACATACCCTGTCGGTGATTGGCTTTCTTGGAGATAGTAGGTACCCGCGTCTGTAACAGTAAATTCAAGAATACCTTGGCTATTTGTTGTCTTTTCGTCCCCTATCTGGGTTGTTTGGTCAGAAGCAAAGAGCTTGAACTTGGCTCCTGCGAGAAGAGTTTGCTTGGTCTTGTCTATTTTCTTAACCTTGATTTTCTTCTCAAACTCATTTTTAAGGACGATAGACAAACGGTTATCCTTGGTTGTAGTCCCCACTAGGTTTGCAGGGGCATCCACCCCAAGTACAATCTGATTGGAAGCATTAACAGTAAATGTAAATGCTTCTAACTGTTTGTAACCACTTGGTGCACTGATTTCTTCCAATCTATAGCGCCCCTGTGGAAGCAAGAAGACAGCATCTCCATCAGCTCGTGTCGTCCATTCTACTGTCTTAGCAGTTGGAGTAACAACACCACTATAATTATTTTGATGCCATGTCACATCTTTAAAGTTTGGAGCAGGTGTTTGATCCAGTGCAGTTATTTTCAATCGAACGCCTGCCAGACTGACACCTGTCGCTTTTTTCAGTTTTTGAACGCTCATCTCAAGGAATGGGACGTTTTTTACAGTCAGGCGGATTTCTCGATTTTCATCTGCGTTGCTGGTCGTCAAGAGTTCTGCTGGTCCTTCAAGAACGGTTAGTGTTCCATTGGCAGCAATCTGTACCTTAATATCCGTAATTCCATTGTAATTGCTTGGTGTTCGTACCTCTTTGAGGACATAAACACCAGGATTGAGATTACGGAAGACAAGGTTCTCACCAGACGACGTCGTATTTCCGGCATCGACACGACTACCATTTTCACGATAAAGTTCAAAACGGGCATCCAGTCCAGCATCTGTCGTCGAATCTTTCTTGATGACTTTAAAGTTATAGCTTTTTTGCGTATTTTTTACTTTAATACTAATAGCGTTCGCAAGAACACCGCTCACACCAGGTAAATCTGCTACGCTGACCGAATTCGTTTGACTTAAAACTCTAAAACGTGTCACCGCTTTTTGTTGGGTCACGTCATAGGCTCGTGTGGTTTCCTCCAACTCCAGCAGAACAGGTGCCGTTAAACCATCGTAACCTTCTGGCGCCTGTACTTCTACCAGTGCATACCGACCAAGAACCGTAGCAGTTAAGCGTGTCAGTACACTTTGACCTGTAAATTCCAAAGTTTGCACAAGGTTGCTGTCATTAAGAGTAACACTTGATACAGTATCAGCTGTTGTACTATCGTCAACTTTGTAGAGCTTAAAGGTGACAGGTTTTGAGATTTGGGTGTTATTGCTATCAACCTTCTCAATTTTGAACTCTGGATTTTCGATGTTATCGATTTTAATAATATTGGCTGTATCATTACTTCTACCTGCGTCAATCGTTTGGGTAGCATCTCGAACACTTACCTGCAGGTCTTTGATTCCCAACCATCTACCTGTTCCTGTCTGTAGATTTCGTACACGAATGTATCGTGCATAGATATCTACCGATTGAGTAAGGTCAAGCGTTGTGAAATCACCGAGTGATTGGTAGGTGATGCCATCTGATGAATACTCAAGGGTATAGCTATCCATCTTGTCACGGTCACTACCATCTGTAGCATTTTTACCTTGCGCAAAGAGGATTTGTGTCACGCGTTGAACCGAACCTAAATCTACTCCCCACCATTGACCTTCATTCAAGGTTGAACTTGGAAGTTGGTACAAGGCTCCAGTGGTTAGATTTCCATCAAGAGATTTATCATCTGTATTAGAGCCATAGGTAGGGGCACTAGCAATCTCTGCCGATTTTATCACACGCAAGTCGCTTGCTGTGTGGCTACTAGTGTCTGAATTAGGATAGAAGCGCACACTGCCATCTCTATCAACATGAATCGTGTACGTTTCTGTCGATTTAATGTAGCCAGATGGGGCTTGGGTTTCTATCAGAGTATAGACCCCAGGCTGGAGGTTTTCAAAGACAAAGTCTTGGTTAGCAGCTTGCTGTTTGACGATGGTGACGTTTGGAACATCATTCTTGGTCAACGTAAAGGTCATTTGCCCAGTGATAAGATTAGTCAAATCACTAATCCCTTTGACACGCTTGCTAACTTTGAATTTTCCGAGTGGATAGTTCTTTACTTTTATCGTAATCGTATCTGGTGAGCTCGTCGTCACGTCAATACCTTCAAGATAATCACTAGAAACTTCCACTACACCATCTGCCCGAATGGTAAATGGTACCAAACCTGATAAGCCGATATAGCCAGACGGAGTTGTTTCTTCTTTGATGTAGTATGTTCCTGGGGCAAAGTTTTTAGGGAAACTTACTTCTCCATTGGTAAAGTTTGAAATTTGTCTATCAATGACATTTCCTTGGCTATCAGTGATACCGATGCGGGTCTGCACAGTTACTTTTTGTCCAGTCAGTGCATCTACTTTCTGCACTTTCACCTTATAAGTTGGAGGGCGGTTAGTGATTTGACTGCCTCCTGATGCAAAGGTAATCGTACCTGTGTCAGAAACGGTGAATCGAGCGGCAGCTGTGGTTAGCTTGCTATAACCTGATGGTGCGCTGGTTTCCCAGAGTTCATAGGTTGTCCCACCTTGCAGGTGATCTACTCGGAGTTTCCCTTGTGCATTTGAGGTCAACCCTGTCAACACTCGTTTGTAGCCTGTTTGGGTCATCTGACGAAGTTCAAACACTGCATCAGCGAGTGGCTGACCTTGCTCGTTTACCTTGGTAAACTCGGTACTGAAGTCCTCATCCACAACATTGATGCTAAAGTTACCGTTAACAACTTCGATGGCTCCTGTCTGAGTATTGGCAGTATCTGTTAACTTACGTATTTTCAGCTCTCCATTCTCTTCATAGACTTCAATATCTATTGGAGAAATCGTTTTATAGCCTGCTGGAGCTTTTGTCTCTGTCAAGGTATAGGTCCCTTTTGTGAGGTTAGAGAAAATGAATTGACTCGCAGGAATCACATCACCTATAGTAATGTCATAATTGCCACCATTTTTGCTCTGAAGTCTGAAGACCGCACCTTTTAGTGGCTGGATTTCACCAAGCTCAAACTTATTGATTTGGAGTGTAGTTGGCTTGGTATTGACAACTTCTGTTGGACTATTGGCATCGTATTGTTTACCATCAATGGTAATATTTTGACTATTGGTGATGACAATCTTGTGCTCTGTCGGGTCTAAGATATAGCCAGATGGCGCTTGCGTTTCTCTAAAGGTGTAAGTACCGGCAGCTATCTCTGAAAACTGAATATTCCCATCATCATCAGAAACTGCAGTTCGATACGGCTCAGTCCCTCTATACAGTGTTAAAACTGCACCTGCTAGTGGACGTTTTTGACCATTTTCATTCGTAACTTTTTTCAATTTCAGGCTATACCAATCTACAGGATAAGCACCACCTCGTGAGGCTGTATCTCCTTCACGACGATAAATATTTCTTGTTCTTCCGTTGCCCAGAACTGGATTTCTATACTTAACACTCATACCATTATAGTACAGTCCGTTCGTTTGGTACTTTTTCCTCTCCGTCAGTCGAACTACAATTGCCTTATTGGCCGTATTCCCATCATGGTAAAATTCAATTGTGTGAGTACTAGTAAAATTATCAAATGCAGCATTGGAATTTCTTTCGCTATAAACCTTTACCGATATACCTATACTATTGTCTGGTAAACCATAATGATGGACATTTCCATTTTGTGAAGTCCCTTTATAACCTAACTTCACCAAACTATCCTTGGAATAGGACATAGCCTTGGTACCATCTGCAATATAGATTTCGATAGACTGAGGAATACTACTTGATACGTTCCCATTAGGATATAGTTCTAAACCTGGATGTAAAAAATCCCAAAACTTTCGACTATCCCCGCTAGCGCTACCTATATTTGCGCCAACTGCATTATAGACCAGTTCCCAAGTAAACGTATCGGCAGTCTGGCTATATTGGTATTTATTCATTCCTCCAAACCTAGACAGTCCTCCTTCACTACCATCAGTGTTTGTAGCATCTAAAGTCCCATTTGTCTGTACCGTTTTTTCGCAATTCATCCCGCTTCCATTGTAAGTGGATTTGAAATTCAGCGTCTTACTAACATATGTCTGATTACGAGTAGCCGTAGTGTACCACTCTGGAAGATTTGGGATGACCCCTGTTTTATAGAGTTCGTTCGTTGCTCTGTTGTTAATTTTTATCACATTACTGGTTGGTGCACCAATCTCAAACCAACCATAATAATCCTGTACAGAATAAGCATCTGCTGTCAATACAAAACGAAGTAAGTTATCTTTTTCATGATATACATTAGCTATCATCTTACCATTTGCAGATACAGTGGTCCATACATTATTAGGATTGGCAACATGACTCAACTTTAACTCTGGTGGCAGTTCTAACGTAAATGAGTCCCCTGCACGCGCAAAAGCAGGTATTTTCAAGTTCATTCTCATCGAACCATCAAAACCACCCCAAATAGTAGAACCTGACTGATACATAACGTAATTGATACTGACAGGGTCTATACTGGTTACTCCATAGTTTCCACAAGTACCCGTTGGAAATATCGGTGTCATTGTATTATTTTTTTTATTTGTAAAGACATAGTAAAGATTTTCCCAGTCTGTCTGTCTGCTAGAAAGAATGTAACCTGATGGAACCGCTTCGGTTATTTCATAGTATATTCTCTTTTTAGTCGCTGTGCTTCCTGTACCAGAAAACTTGTCAACATTAGCAATCGTAACTTGTGTCGTATTTGCGCTAATTGTTGCCGTGCGATTGGTTAAACTTCCACCATTTGCCGTAAAGGTCACATCGACCTTATCACTACCAGTCTCCCAGTTTTTCTGTATGGTAATGTCACCTTTCAGGGCTTCTAGTTGTGCTCCTGAAATAGTATGGTTAGCTTTCTCGTTTGTGACATTCGTTATCGTCTTGACTAGAGCAATAGCACCTGGCGGAACATCCGTAACTGTAATTTGATTATTTGTCGGTGTTACAACAGTTGCAGAACTTTCCGTGTAGCTACCTGTAGCGGTCGGCGTATAAATGTAAACTGTATAGTTATGAACCGCCTGTGAGCTATCTAAAGCAACGTCGAATGTAAACGTTTGTGGATCTGTGGTATCATTTAGCTGCGAACTAGTCCATTCGATGACTTTGTCATTGCCATCACGATACTTACCAATGGTACGGTTGACGTTCGAGGTATTGACCGTATCAACTTTTAAGTCGCCTAAAGGACCTCCGTCATTTTCAGCTGGAAGTGTAATGGTATCTGCTGTTGATAAGGTACGCGTTTCAGCTTGACTTAAGGTAACTGACGTACCATTATAGGTAAGTTTACTTCCCTTTGGAGCATTCACTGTTACTTCCGAACGATAATCTAAACTGTAGTTATCACTCGGAATCACTACAGGAGTTTCAATCGTATAGACGTATGTTCCATTTTCAACTGGTAAGTTATCTGTTGCAGACTTGAAGTTATCTGAACTTCCATAGTAGGTCGTATTGGTTGTTATCGGAGTGCCATTTTTTGTGACTGAGGTAATTCGTGGTTCTCCTAGACCTGAGTCTGTTGTGGTGGAGAAGGCATTTCTGATAGAGGTGATATTGCTATTAGCACCCCCTACCGTAGTCGTATACTCCCAGATGATTTTTGTGGTATTAGTAGCCGAGTCAACCACTACTTCCTTTTTCTTCAAGACACCATCTTGTGCATAACTCTGATAGAAACCTGGGATAGAAATCGTGATTGGCTTGAAGATGTACTTGAAGATAGACTCTTCACGTGTATAGGTAGTTGTTTTATTACCAGATACGGTCGTGGTAGTCGTCGTTGTGGTCGTTCCTGTTACTGTAGGCGCTGCAAACAATGAAACATCAAACAATGACCGTGCCATTCTATTTGAACGTCCCCCCAATGAAGCACTTAACATTGAACTGATATCATAGGTTATTAAAGAACTCTTGAGATTATTAACAAGCGTTAGCTCTTTCGTCACATTAGCCTCTGATAAGACTACGGTCTCTTCTTTAGAAAGTTCATAATTATCCGCAGTTGTTTTTTGAACAACTGTATAGGTTCCTAGCGGGAGATTTGAAATGGTTACAAGACCATCTTTATCTGTTCGTCCTGTATAGACCGTATCGCTCTGCTCAGTATTGCGAACTTCAAATTCTGCACCCTCAATAGCATTGTTTGCCGAATCTTTCTCTTCTGCTTGTGCTGAGGTAGACTCTGTAGATTTTGTGACTTTAATCTGGATAGCACCTCGTTGATCAACAGCCTCCGCTACCGTTCCCTCTGCTTCCGAAGTTGTTGTACTAGCTTGTGACTCTTGACTCTCAGGTGTTTGTCCTTCTGTTTCAGAGGTAGGAGGATCCTGGGCAGGACTGACCTCATTGACATCTTCACTGGAGGTAGTAACTTCTTTTTTAGGGTAGTCTTTAAATACACTTGGTTCAGACTTAAAGTAAGCGATGACGTCTTCTTTGATGACTGCCACAAACTCTCCCTTTACAACGTCACTTACTTTAGTAAAACTTACCGTTAACTCATCAGCTAGATTTTCCGAATTAACTTTTGGAAGCAAACGGTAGGAATGATACTGTTCCCCATAGGGTGGGAGGGTTTCTGCATTTTTCGCTAATTCATCAGAAGCACCTAAGACGGTATTTCCCTCTTGCATTTGTGAGTTAGAAATTAAGTCATTCTCGTTATATGAGTCATCTAACTCCCAATCTTTAGTTAAAGTCTCCTTCTTTAATTCCAGACCTTTTTGTGCAATGACAACTAAACCGTTATCTTCAATTCCCTGCTTATCTACGCTTATGGTTAAACCCAAGGTATTCGGACTTGACAACGACTCATCTATACGAAGTGATAACTTCTCTTTTTCTTCTTTTTTATCCTCAATATAGGTTCGCCTTATCGTCCTGTCAGCATTAGCGATTTGTTCCTCTGCCAAGACGCTTGCTATTCCAGAGAAACTATTTGCAATTAGTAGCGTAACTGATAATAACTTAGCTATTTTATAAGCTTCTTTTCTCAGCTTCATCTTTCCCTTCCTTCGCTTTACCTTTCTATTACATCAATGATCTCTATCTACTTTAAACAAGCGCATATCAGCCGTTTCTTTTTGATTACTTCAACGAGCAAAGCGACTCAATTTCCAACCTTTTACAGTTAGTAGACTATAAAAGTAGCCTACAGCTCGTTACCTTGCGCTAAAAGACTATAATTCGAATACATCAACTCTAATACGTGACAAGTAATACTTTTAAGAGTAGTATCGTCATTTAGTTTTTCTTTTATTACTTCGTTAATTCGCCTTGCCTAACTTCAGTTATGTCTGCGGCTCATTGCCTCGTACTAAAAGTAAACTAAAAGACTATATATTACATAGCTATCCCAACAAATTGTACATACATTAGTATTATATCTCGACCCCCAAAAAATCAAGTGGCTTTTATATCAAGCAAACCTTCTCGCCCACCTCTACAGACGCTCCCGTTAAAACATCCTTATGCTCATGAACAATTTTAACGCCATCAATTTTCTTTAATTTATCCAATACAATATTTTGGTTCTCTCAAGAAATTAAGTAGAACGTTCTGCTTTAAAATAGTTAAAATCATTTTACAGTGAACAAAAACTACCCCCCCCTTAAATATCGAGGGGAGGGTGATTTCATAACTTGCAAAGTTAGTATAGCATAAGTGTTTGGAAAGTGCAAGCATTTTTTTGATTGTTTTACACGTCGTACGCATGAAGAAAATGCATGTAACCATTTTCTTGATACATGCATTTTTTCAATTTATTTTCATAGTTTTTACATTTAGTCATGAATAATTCCTCAAATTCAGACTAATTATAGCATAAATTTTTGCTAAAAAACTATATAAAATATGAAAGTATGTTTTCCGAAAACAAAATTTTCTTCATGTGTTTGGCGTGTTTTTTGATTGTTTTATACTTACTTTGAGAATTTACCGTTTTAGTTCAAAAAGTTCCAAATGAAAGTTCCAAAACATTGCTTGAAAACGAAAAACTCAGGAGCTGTTTCAGGTCATCAAGTTTTTACCAGACTCCCTCAAACCATCCTAAGTTTGTAACAACCGTTCTATTCTGTATGATAACTTTGTGTCAATTCCATCAGGAGTTGACTTTTTTCATTTCACAAACTAGGGTAAGACCTTCGCGGTTTGCGTTTGGACCACCGCTCTTCCCCAACTTCCTCAACAAATTCTCCATATTTGGACAAAAAATTATTGTAGACAATCTTTTTGTCTGGTGAAATGACGTTCACCAACTCCGTTGCAGTATAGATATTAAATGGTTGACACAATAAATTTAGAAAAGTAGGATTCCACTTCATCCGTCCCTGGATCCGTTGAATGGAGGCCGTGACAATCTCGTAATGGTCAAAGGCAAAATCCTCTGCCGTCAAGGCTCGACCTTCATAGGAGCACTGCGATGCTTTAAAATCCACATCAATAATAATAGGCTCCCGTCCATCTGGACCTGGCTTGACTAAGTCCAAGGCCTGACTGGGCAAGTAGACCAAGTGAGCAAGCGTCATTATCCTGCCACGTGGATCCCGCTCAGGATTGGAAAACGTCAACAATTGCTCAATCCAAGGAGTTGCGCTTGGTTGCTGAATCAATCTGCACAACGACACCGCCTACCAAGTCATTCTCCCAGTAGACCTGAAAGGCTTGAGCCTTAGGGGCAAGCAGGCTTTCCAAAATCTCCTCACGGCTAATCACCTCTTCCCCCTCTGGCATTTCCTCTGCCAAGGCTTCTAAAAACGCAGCTTGATTGCGGCGGATAAATTCTTCACGCTCTTCTTCCAGAAGCGGTCTTAGTTCTACCATTTTTCCTCCTATTTGACCACATCAAATTTGAGTTCTTCGCCCTTGACCCCAACCTTCAAGGTCGAACTAGTAGTCAAGTCACCACGGAGTAACATTTCTGCCAACGGATCTTCCAATTTGGTTTGTAAGAGCCTACGTAGCGGACGAGCTCCCATTTCTGGGTCATAACCTTGTTTAGCCAATAATTTGAGGGCGGACGGTTGCAGTTTAAGGGTAATTCCTTTCTCAGCTGTTACAGCCAACAAAGGTTTAATCATGACCTTGACAACATCCTGCATATGAGTTTCCGTTAGGCTATGGAAGACAACTTTCTCGTCAATACGGTTGATAAATTCTGGACGATAGGCCTTTTTCAATTCCTCAAAAATGCGTCTCTCCACTTCCTTGTGGTCCTTAGATAAATCAAGGGCACCAAAACCAACTGTCTTATCATCACGAAGGGCTGTTGCTCCCAGGTTTGACGTCATGATGATAATGGTATTTGAGAAATCAACCTTACGTCCCTTACTGTCCGTCAGAACACCATCATCTAAGACCTGCAAGAGAACATTGAAAATATCTGGATGAGCCTTTTCAACCTCGTCAAAAAGAAGAACAGAATAAGGTTTATTACGAACTTTTTCTGTCAATTCGCCACCTTCTTCATAGCCCACGTAGCCCGGAGGTGCACCGTTTAAACGGCTGGCTGCGAATTTCTCCATGTATTCAGACATATCAAAACGGATAAGAGCAGATTCATCATCAAAGAGGACTTCTGCCAAGGCCTTGGCAAGCTCTGTTTTACCAACACCAGTTGGTCCTAAGAACATAAAGGAACCAATCGGTCTGCGACCTGTACGAATCCCCGACTGATTGCGGCGAATAGCTCTGCTAACTGCAGAAATAGCTTCTTCTTGACCGATGACACGTTTATGCAGTTCTGCTTCCAAATTCAGATATTTCTTGGTATCTGACTGACTGAGCTTGGCTACAGGAATACCTGACAAGCGGCTAAGTGTTTCTAAAATATCTTCTTCCGTCACTTCTAAGTCATAGTTTTGATTAGCTTTTGTTGTTTCTTTCGCTTCAAGTAAGAGCTTGCTGACGGTCTTGTACTTTCTAGCCATCAAGGCCTTGTCTATGCTGGTCAGACCTGTTTCCTCAGTCTGCCCTTTCACTCGATTTTGTACCGTTGCACTGGCTTCATCTAGCAAGTCAATGGCAGAATCTGGCAGGTTTTTGCTGGTCAAATACCGCTTAGCGTAGGTCACGGCAGTCTCAACAGCAGTATCTCCAATACGGACCCTATGGTATTTCTCAAACGTTCCTTTTAAACCTGTTAAAATCGCAATGCTATCTTCCACCGTCGGCTCTTCAATGGTTACTTTGGCAAAACGGCGTACCAAGGCTGCGTCCTTCTCAATATGTTTTTGGTACTCATCTTGAGTCGTCGCTCCGACCGTACGGAGAGTGCCACGAGCAAGAGCTGGTTTGAGGATATTGGCTGCATCCAAGGTCGAATCAATCCCTGACCCTGAACCCATAATGGTATGCAACTCATCGATGAAGAGGATGACCTGACCATCTTCCTCGATGTCGTTGATGATATTATTCATCCGCTCTTCGAAATCACCACGGAAACGAGTTCCAGCGATAACGTTCATTAAGTCAAGTTCCAAAACCCGCATCTTAGCCAAGCTGACAGGGACATCACCTGCAGCAACACGTTGAGCAAGACCCAAAGCAAGTGCAGTTTTTCCGACACCAGCATCACCAACTAGAACTGGGTTGTTCTTGGTTTTACGTGATAGAATTTGGATCATCCGCGAGATTTCTGCATCGCGACCGATAACTGGCTCCATCTTGCCTTCACGGGCCAAAGCGGTCAAATCACGAGTATAGTCCTCTAATCCACCAGTCTGTGGAGCTGGAGGCATGCCCATCATCTGCCCCATATTCGCAGCCTTGGATTTTCCACCCTTCATCACACTACGGATTGCTTTTAAGTCTTCCTTAGTAAATCCTGCACGGGCTTCCAAATTTTTACGCAAATCCAAGAAACGGATCTTATCATCTGAGTCTTCAAAATGAAAACCAACCTTGTCCAAAATCTGACTAGCTGTTGAACGTTTATCCAAGAGCATAGCCATGAACAAATGTTCTGTACCTAACTCCTTGGCCTTGACAACTCCAGCAATTTTCTTGGCCAAACTAGCCGTTTCATCCAAACGTTTTGAAGAAGGCAAGATACGGAAACTATCCAACTCTTCCCGATAAACCTTATCCGTCACAACAAAAGTCGCATGTTCATAGTCAGAAATCGAAACAGGATATTCTGCCAAGACAGCTCCCGCAACGGTATCATGGTTGATGACAAATGATAAGAGAACATGCCAGGTTTCCAAGTAATCACAGGCATAACGTTGGGCGACCAACTGGGCATCTTCAAATACCCTTTGTAAACCAGTTGAAATTTTCATGAATCAATCCTCTTTCCTATCTAAGCGTCGTAAGACTTGACGCATCATGCGAGCGCGAATGACACTTGCATCTTTTCCTAATATTTCATCAGAGCCTGTGGACAAAAAGAGATTGCCTTCTCGTTCTGTCATCAAACCTTCATCAAAAAGGAGTTGTAAAATATCCGCATATACCGTAGCAGATAGTTGCTCGCCCATATTGTTCAATAAATCATGAACCAATTCGTGCTTGTCCGAAAAGGTAATCCGACCAATACGAATGTAGCCACCGCCACCACGCTTGCTTTCCACTATGTAGCCTCGACTGGCTGTAAAACGGGTTTTTATCACGTAGTTAATCTGACTTGGCACCACTTCAAACCGACTGGCCAATTCACTCCGACGCAACTCTGCCACATTGACCTGGTCCAAGATGGCTTTGATATGTTCTTCGATATAATCTGATGTATTCTTCATCGCCATAGTATCGCCTCTTTCTTTGACTATCTTTGACCATTATACCCTAAAATGAAGAATTTTGAAAGCAAAAGCCCAGTCCCTTCCGTAGCAGAATTTTGAAATCTGCTCTGCTTTATCCTATAATAAAAGAAAAAAAGGAGAACATTATGAACTTCCAAGACTACATCCAAGATTTTACTAGCGTAACCGTGGAGCAGGCACAGGGCCTCCTAACTGCTCAAGAGGGCGACGTTCTCTTCATCGGACGAGCAACCTGCCCTTACTGCAACCGCTTTGCACCAAAACTCCATAAGGTCGCCCAAGACAAGCAAGTGACCGTCCACTTCCTCGACTCCAGCCAAGTCAGTCCTCAACTTCAAGCACTTCGCGACCACTACCAAGTGCCTACAGTCCCTGGTCTTTTAGTCGCTAAATCGACTGGCGTCCAAGTCCGCTGCAATTCCAGCATGACGGAAGAAGAAATTGCGGCTTTTATTGAGGACTAATGCTAGACATTTCCTACCAAGCCAACACCTTCCACATCTCTCATCACGGAAGACCAGTAGGCAAGATTCACAGCTACCAAAATCCCTACCACCAGACCAATACCTATCTGCGACTGGATTTAGTTGATTTCGATTGTACCATAGCAGAGCAGCTCTTCCAGTCCCTACAGACTTCCTTGGGCAAAAAGCCTCTTCAGGTTATGCTCTCCTCTGCAGAGCAGGAAAAAATCCATTTCCTCACCGCAGCTGGATTTGTCTGCAAGCGGAAATGTTATGAGTTCGAAGTGACCAAACAAGACTATCTCAGTCAAACAGGCACTACCAACCTAAACATAGTCCGCAAAGGTACCGCACTCTACCAAAGAGCTAGCCAGCGATTCTTTGACCACTATCAGACAGTTCATCAAGACATCAACCCTTGGACTGCCAGTCAAGAAGAATTCGAAAAGGATTTACCTGAACTAGTTTATACAGACTCAGAAAACTGGGCCTTCGTAGAAAACAATGAAATTGCCTACGTATGCGGAAAAGATGTACAAAGCTTTGATTCCTTCATCCAAGCAGTTATTGGCTCCCTATTTGAACAATATGAGCAAATTAGCTTTGAGGCTGATGACTGTGATCCTATCGCCATGCGCTTGGCTGACCAATTCCGACAACCACACAAACCTAGCTGGGATACTTATATTTTAGAAATCTAACAAAAAGCACCGACCACAAGGCCGGTGCTTTTTAAGGAGATTATGAAAAATATTTAGGATTGAGTATAGTATAACTCACTCGACCTACTCAGGCATCAGCCCTAAGACCGATTTATCAAAAAAAGAACCTCCTTTCGGAAGTTCTTGAATTGTCGAGCAGTCTTTCAGTTTGCTTTTAGTACTCGCTTCAAAGGTTTGGGGAACCTTTGAAGGCTGGAAATAGTGCGAACCAAGTTCGCCTCAAAAGAGCCGTAGGCTGTACTGAAGTACGGCAAGGCGAGTTCAAATACTCCAGTGGAGTATTTGAAGTTGGAAATATGGAAACAACGTTTCCTCGCTCGTCGAAGTAATAAAAGATAAAATGAAGACTACCAATTATTTACCAAGAGCTGCTGCCATCGTAGCTGCAACTTCTGCTTCGAAGTCGTTTGAAGCTTTCTCGATACCTTCACCTACTTCGAAACGAGCAAATTCTACAACTGAAGCGTTCACTGAGTTCAAGTAAGCTTCAACTGTTTTGCTGTCGTCCATGATGTAAACTTGTGCAAGAAGTGTGTAAGCTTGGTCAACTTGAGTATTGTCAAGCATGAAGCGGTCCATTTTACCTGGGATGATTTTGTCCCAGATTTTTTCTGGTTTGCCTTCTGCTGCCAATTCAGCCTTGATAGCTTCTTCAGCTGCTGCAATCACTTCGTCAGTCAATTGAGCTTTTGAACCGTACTTCAACAATGGCAATGCTGGTTTGTCAACCATTGCACGGCTTTCGTTGTCTTGTTCGATTTTGTGGTTGATTTGTGCCAACTCATCTTTAACGAATTGCTCATCCAATTCAGTGTAAGAAAGAACAGTTGGTTTCATCGCAGCGATGTGCATTGAGATTTGTTTTGCAAGAGTCTCATCTCCACCGTCGATAACTGAGATAACACCGATACGGCCGCCGTTGTGTTGGTATGCACCAAATGCTTGAGCATCTGTTTTTTCAACCAAAGCAAAGCGACGGAATGAGATTTTCTCACCGATTGTTGCAGTTGCGTTTACGTATGCTTCTTCAAGCGTTTCACCTGAAGGCATAACCAATTTAAGAGCTGCTTCGTTGTCAGCTGGTTTACCTTCTGCAATTACTTTAGCAGTAGTGTTTACCAATTCAACGAATTGAGCATTTTTCGCAACGAAGTCTGTTTCAGCGTTAACTTCAACAACTGCTGCTACGTTACCATCAACGTAAACACCTGTCAAACCTTCAGCTGCTACACGGTCAGCTTTCTTAGCTGCCTTAGCCATACCTTTTTCGCGAAGCAATTCGATCGCTTTTTCGATATCGCCTTCTACTTCAACCAATGCTTTTTTCGCGTCCATAACGCCAGCACCTGATTTTTCACGCAATTCTTTAACGAGAGCTGCTGTAATTTCTGCCATGTCTATTCTCCTTGTTTGTTTTTTATAAAAATAGAGGGAGCGGGCTCAGCCCTGCCCCTCTAGGATTGTTTTTTTTGATGTTTGAAATTGTACACGAGCTAAAATCCTATAGATTTTAAATCGCCTTCGTTACTTATTTAATTGTAGTCAGGCTAAAATCTTAGTGAAAAAGATAAACTTCCTTGTATGCAAGCATACTGCGTCAGTTTCCTATTTTCGCTTTTGAGTTTTTAGGCTCAAACTTTTACAGTCCACTGGACTGTAAAACTCATACAGATTTCTAAACGCCTTCGTTACTTATTTTCCTTCTACAACTTCAACCAATTCTTCGATTGATTCTGTAGATGCTGGCTCAGCTGCCAATTCAGCTTCAACTGCGGCTACGCTGTCTTCACCTTGGTTACCTTCGATGATAGCGTCAGCCATTTTAGCTGTGATCAATTTAACAGCGCGGATAGCGTCATCGTTAGCTGGGATGATAACATCGATATCATCTGGATCTGTGTTTGTGTCAACCATCGCTACAACTGGGATTCCCAATTTTTTAGCTTCTTTAACAGCGATTTGCTCTTTGTGTGGGTCAACGACGAACATTACGTCTGGAATGCGTGGCATGTCAGCGATACCGCCCAAGAATTTTTCAAGACGTGCACGTTGTTTGTTCAACAATGCTACTTCTTTCTTAGGAAGCACTTCGAAAGTTCCATCTTCTTCCATGCGGTTGATTTCTTTCAAACGAGCGATACGTTTTTGGATTGTACCCCAGTTTGTAAGAGTTCCACCCAACCAACGGTGGTTGATGAAGTATTGACCAGCGCGGATAGCTTCGTCTTTAACAGCTTCAGCAGCTTGTTTTTTAGTACCTACGAACAAGATAACTGCGTCGTTTGCTGCAGCGTCACGGATAAATTCGTAAGCTTGGTCAGCCAATTTTACAGTTTGTTGCAAGTCGATAACGTGGATACCGTTACGCTCTGTGAAGATGTATTTAGCCATCTTAGGATTCCAGCGACGAGTTTGGTGACCGAAGTGTACACCAGCCTCAAGAAGTTGTTTCATTGAAATTACTGCCATGAGTATTTCTCCTTTTTGTTTTTTCTCCTCTCCCGAACTTCGACTTGCAGCCCAACCTTTCGGCAACAAGACCACAATTGGTCCGAGATGAGTATTTGTTGCACAGCAACTCTATTAGTATATCAGAATACCTGACTATTTTCAAGTAAATTAGCAGAGAAATTCATGAAAATCTACCACCAAAAATCTGCGCTAAATTCTCAAAGTAAGTTCTAGCCTAACCCCAAAACTGGAAATTAGACTGATACAAAAATTTCCACTTGACCAAATTCACTATTTAAGGTACAATATTCTTTGTTATGGCGGTATAGCCAAGTGGTAAGGCACGGCTCTGCAAAAGCTTGATCGTCGGTTCAAATCCGTCTACCGCCTTTTAGTACCTGATTTAACAGGAATTAACCGAACACAAAGCCCGTAAAATCGGGCTTTTTTGATTTTCCGTCTGGTTAAATTCAGTTAAATCTGGTAAAGTTGGTGGGCAAAATCTTTTCAAACCATCAAAAAACTCCCCAAAGGCTATTACCTAGGGGGAGTAGAGTAGATTTACAACTCAGCAATCTGGCTCAAGTTAACCTCTGCAATGGTATCATTACCAAACATAGAGATAACCATTTTGACCTTGTTGTTATCAATTTCTGTGATTTTTCCTGTGTAGTCTGTGAAGGCACCGTCGATGATACGAACAGTATCGCCAACTTTGACATCAATATCAAATTCTTGAACGGTTTGTCCCATAGACACCAAGATTTGACGGATTTCTTCTTCCAAAAGTGGAGTTGGTTTTGAACGGTTACCGTGTGAACCCACGAAACCTGTAACGTTTGGCGTGTTACGAACCACAAACCAAGCTTCATCGGTCATAACCATTTCAACCAAAACATAACCAGGGAAACGGTTTTCTTCTACTTCCTTGACCTCACCGTTCTTTTCAACCTGAACAGTCTGAGTTGGAATTTCTACACGGAGGATGTTTTCCAACATGTTATAAGTGTGGGCACGTTGGAGCAAGTTTTCCTTCACTTTATTTTCATATCCTGAGTAGGTCTGTAAAACAAACCAGCCTTTATCAAAACTATCGTACATTGTTACTTCCTTTCTTTGGAAACACGGAATTTTTAGACGCTAAAAAAAGCCCGAAGGCTTTCGCTTTTCCTTATTATATCACTTCCATTTTACAAATGGCAAGTATTTTCTAGAAAAGATTGATCAAACTCATGATTCCTCGTGACAAAATCAAGTCAAAGAGGTAAACCACTGCTACGAAAAAGGCAGTATATTCCACTACAGACACGAAATCCGTCCAGCTCTGCTTACGAGTTGGCCAAGACGTATCTTTTAAAATGCGGATAATGTCTTTGATAAATTTCATGCGCGACTCCTATCTGGTTTCCTTGTGAACAGTGTATTGTCCACAGTGTTTACAAAATTTATTTACTTCTAACCGTGTTGGCTTGGGATTGCTCGAAAGACTAATCGAATAGTTTCGAGAACCGCAAACAGTACAGGCTAGGCTTGCTTTTTTTAGTGCCATATAGCCCTCCATCTATATCATTCTATCACGTTTCTACGGATTTGACAACTCCCCAAACCAAGACGTGATATTATCCCACAAGGTCTTTGCTCGCTCTGGTAACTGGGCATCGATTAGATTTTGTTTGGTTTGCTCAATCAAGTTTTTCGCCTGATCTGAAATTTCTTGTACCTGCTCTTGACCAAGGCTTGATTCAGTTTGCGCAGCTTCATCTGGAGCTACTTCTACAATACCATTTTGTGCATAGGCATTTTCTACTTCGAACTGAGTTCCTGCAGTATATGGCAAGATTGAATTGGCTACAGTCTGGAAGACCGATGGAGCCATCCAGTAGCTACTGCTATCTATATAATGATTTTCATCTGTCTGCTCAAAACCAACCCACTGACTGATGACCAAATCAGGTGTGTAGGCAATATGCCACTGATCATTGACAAGATTGACATCAAAACTCGTTTCAGTTGTTCCTGTTTTCCCGGCAATATAATAATTGGCCGCATCTGCTGTCACTCCCGTACCATTGGTATAGGTTCCAAGCATCATTGCTGTCATCTTATCTGCGACAGAACGGTCAATCACCTTGCTACTTGTTTCTCGATGCTCTACTAAAACCTTTCCACTAGCCGTTTCAATACGAGTGATGAGGTGGGCATCCTTCATCACCCCCTTATTCGCAAAAGTAGCGTAGGCCTGGGCCATTTGCAGAGGATTAGTCTCCACTCCAGAACCAATTGACACACCCAAAACTTTCTCAACATTTTCCATATCAAGCCCAAACTTTTGTCCATACTCGAAGGCTTTGTCAATCCCCAAGGTGTTCACTATATAGGCTACTGGTAAATTGTAAGAGAGAGCCAAAGCTTGATACATTGGAATGGTATCAGAAGTCGAATAATCATAGTTATGCAAGGTGTAATCGCCGTAGGTTTCTGTATGGTTATCCAGAGCCATATCAATCGACCAGCCCGCCGCTACTGCTGGAGCATAGGCAACAAGAGGCTTGATTGTTGAACCAGGACTGCGCTTGGCTTGTGTCGCAAAGTTGAAGGTCCGAAAGACTGCATCCTCTGAACTGTTAACTCGACCAACCAAGGCGCGAACTCCACCAGTCGTAGGATCAAGAGCTACGCTGGCAGCCTGAGCATGGGTACCATCAAAACTTGATGTCGGGAACATAGTCTCATCATTAAAAATCACCTGCATGCTGGCTTGAGAATTTTGATCCATCTCTGTGTAAATCCTATAGCCGTTATTAATAACGTCTGATTCTTTCAGTCCGTATCGCTCAATCGCCTCAGCAATCACAGCATCAAAATAGGATGGATAGGAATAATTGCTTTGTTTCCCTGTATAGGTATCTGAAAGCTGACTGGCTAGGTCTACTTGGAAACCTGCATCTGCAGTCGCCTGATCAATATAACCAGCATTGACCATATTTTGCAGGACTGTATCCCGACGATTAACTGCATTTTCTAGAGAATAATAAGGATTATAAATCTCAGGTCCCTTGAGCATCCCTGCTATGACGGCCGCTTGCTCAAGAGTAAGATCACTGGCTGGAATACCGAAGTATTTTTGGCTTGCATCTTCCACTCCCCAGACCCCGTTTCCAAAGTAGGCATTGTTGAGATACATGGTCAAAATTTCTTGCTTACTGTACTTTTTATTGATTTCAAGGGCCAAAAAGAATTCTCGAGCCTTTCGACTGATGGTCTGATCCTGAGTTAGAAAGGCATTTTTTGCCAATTGCTGGGTAATAGTTGAACCACCTCCAGACCGACCTAACGTCAAGGCAGCCAAAATTGTACGCTGGTAATTAATGCCTGAATTTTTGTAGAAGCTCCGATCTTCTGTAGCGATAACGGCATTCTCTAAATTATCAGAGACAGCATCCAGCTCTACATAGGTCCCCTTCTGACCAGACAATGTCCCAGCTTCCGCCCCGTCCTTATCATAGATAATGGTTGTAGCCTTCAAGGCCTCCTGCAAATCACCAACATTAGCTGTTTTCGCTAGGAAGAAGAGGTAGCCACCAACTGTCAGCACCATAAGCCCGACCAAAATCATCAAAATCTTAGTCAACTGGTAACGACGCCAAAATTTGCGGACGGGTTCCGGAATGCGGGATTTTTTCTTCGGCTTATCTAACGACTTACCACTCCCTCGTCGACTGCGACGGGAAGGTCCCTCTTGTCCTAGACTGTCTTGTCCAGACTGGTCTGGTCTATCCATTGTTTCTTTTTCATCTAATCCCTTTATCTGGATGGTTTCTTGTAAATCTTGGTCCATCATCTCTTCCTTTCTGTTTGAATTTTTTCCATTATACTACATTTTGCACATTTCCTTAAGAAAAAGCCCCTCTTGACACTTGTGACAGCTGAGAGAGGAGAGAAATTTTCTCGAAAATATGATAAAATAGGGTCATTCTGAACAAAGAAGAGGATTCCCATGACACAAGTATATGACATTACCATCATCGGTGGCGGACCAGTCGGTTTATTCGCCGCCTTCTACGCCCACCTCCGTCAAGCCAAGGTCAAAATCATTGACTCCCTGCCCCAACTGGGTGGCCAACCTGCCATTCTCTATCCTGAGAAGGCTATTTTAGACATTCCCGCCTTTCCAAGCCTGACAGGACAGGAGTTGACCGACAACCTCCTCGCCCAGCTGGCTCCATTTGACACCACCATCTGCCTCAATGAAACCCTGACTGCTATTGAACCAGGAGAGGTCATTTCCCTGACGACTAATAAAGGTAGCCACCAAACTAAGACCCTGATTATCGCTATGGGTGGCGGGGCCTTCAAGCCTCGTCCACTGGAGATTGACGGTGCTGACAGCTTTGACAACGTCCACTACCACGTATCCAATATCCAGCAGTATGCCGACCAGGACATCGTCGTCTTGGGTGGCGGTGACTCCGCAGTCGACTGGTCCCTGGCCTTTGAAAAAATCGCCAAGACCACTCAGATTGTCCACCGTCGTGACAACTTCCGAGCCCTCGAGCACAGCGTGGAAGAGCTCAAGCAGTCCAGCGTCAGCATTCACACACCTTTTGTCCCTAAAGGGCTTTCTGGGGAAAATGGCAGAGCTTCTAGCATTCATTTTGACAAGGTTAAGAGCGAGGACAAGCTTGACCTGGCTTTCGACCACCTCTTTGTCAACTACGGCTTCAAATCATCTGTCGGTACGCTGAAAGAATGGGGATTGGAACTCAATCGCCACCGCATCGTCGTCAACAGCAAGCAAGAAACCTCTGTCCCTGGTATCTATGCTATCGGTGACTGTTGCTTCTACGAAGGCAAGGTTGACCTGATTGCGACTGGACTAGGCGAAGCCCCAACCGCAGTCAACAATGCCATGAACTACCTCAATCCAAATGAAAAAGTGCAACCCAAGCACTCAACCAGCCTATAAGATGAAAATTAATATTCGCATTCCCCAAGCCTTTCCACAACTGACTGTCAAGGAAGTCTTGGAAGATTATTTTCTCATTCCCAGAAAAATCCGCCACTTCCTCCGTACCAAGAAGCATGTCCGTGTCAACGGCCAACTGATAAACTGGCAGAGCCCGATTTCTGCAGGTGACCTGCTGGAATTGACCTTTGACCAGGAAGACTATCCTGAAAAAAATATCCCTCTGGGACAGGCGGACTTGGTGGAGGAACTCTATCAAGATGAGCATTTGATTATCGTCAACAAGCCTGAGGGCATGAAAACCCACGGCAATGAACCGACTGAGATTGCCCTGCTCAACCATGTGTCTGCCTATGTGGACCAGACCTGCTATGTGGTCCACAGGCTCGATATGGAAACCAGCGGAGCCATTCTCTTTGCCAAAAATCCCTTTATCCTGCCCATTCTCAATCGGCTTTTGGAGGACAAGGTCATCTACCGTGACTACCTGGCCCTCTGCCAAGGGCAGCTAAGAAAGGCAGATTGGACTATCACTGATAAAATCGGACGGGACCGACACGACCGCAGAAAGCGGGTGGTCGACAACCGCAAGGGACAAGCAGCTCTGACCCAAATCCGCCTCTTGAAGACCCTTGACAAAAATAGTCTAGTTTCCTGTCGTCTCCAAACAGGTCGGACCCATCAGATTCGGGTGCATTTGGCTCATCATGGCCATGCTCTGATTGGTGACCCACTCTACAGTCGAATCGCTGCCCCCCGCCTCATGCTCCACGCCCAAAAACTCAGCTTAACGCACCCTCTGACCCTTGAAAAAATCAGCGTAGAAGCACGGTCGGAGAGCTTTGATAGAATAGTAAAAAAGAGCTGAAAAACCAGCTCTTTTCTGTATCTATGTTATTCAAAAATATTCCCCAACTCAACATCCACGCGATTTTCCTTGACATTGATGTCTGTCACAGCAAGCAAAGACTTGTAGTTAGCCACATTGCGGTCACCTTTTTGGTTTTCTGCAAAGACAGCAACGCCTACCAATGTTGAATCAAACTCGGAGAGCAGGCTAATCATACCATTGATGGTGCCACCATTTTTCAAGAAGTCATCGACGATTAAGACACGGCTTCCCGCCTTCAAACTGCGCTTAGACAGGAACATCTTTTCAATACGGTCGCTAGATCCAGAAACATAGTTGACAGAAACGGTTGACCCTTCTGTGATCTTGAGGTCGCGACGAACGATAACAAATGGTACATTCAAAACATTGGCAACGGCATTGGCCAAAGGAACCCCCTTAGTCGCAACCGTCATGACCGCATCGATTTTTTCTTCTTTGAAGGCATTGGCAATAATGCGACCAACATTTTTCAAGATATGTGGGGTAGATAACAAATCAGACGAGTAGATATATCCACCTGGCAAGATACGGTTGCTTTCAGCCATTTGGTCACGAAGGGCTTGTGCTATTTCAACAGACTCTGCCTTAGAGATGGATGGAGTGAAAACAACTCCTCCACTAGCTCCAGTAATGGTTTCAATCTGTCCGATAGAGCTCTCCTCAAAAGCCTTTTTAATGATGGCAATATCCTCTGAGATAGATGACTTGGCAGATTCATACTTTTCCGCAAAGGTATTCAAACTAGTTAATTCATAAGGGTGGTTGATGAGGTAATTGGAAATGACAACCATACGCTCACTTCTTCTTAATTTCATATCGTTCTCCTTTTGGGCTTTTTCCTATTATAGCACAATCAACGCAAAAAGCGAACTTTTTTATTTCAAAAAGTCCGTCTTTTTCGTATTTTGTTTATCGCTTACATATACCACTTTGGAAGATGATGATTAAAATATTCATACCATTCAGAAATCTTCTGCGCTTGCAACTTCATCAATGAAATTTGTTCGGAATCTACTTGTTCTGCCCAAGAAAGAGCGCCTAAACTGTTTACTGTTAAGTATAGAGCTAAAAGTCTCCAAAATTCCTCTGGAATAGCACCGTCAAAATAGGCATCTACCTGACCGCGCGCAAAGGCTGGAGACAAATCTGCCGTGAAAATCAAACGGTTGAATTCTTCCCAGGGGTCTCCTATGTCGTAGCGATCAAAGTCTAAGATTTTTAGTTTTCCATCTCTTCCCAGTAGAAAATTCCCTGTATGAAAATCTCCATGATGGTAGGCAATCTGTCTCCCTTCAAGCAAGTGACGATTGGCCTGGACAAAGTCTATCATAGCTTGACCATTTGGATAGGAATGACTAGTTGCTTGGTAGGCCTTGATTTTACTGTCAATCTTAGCCTGATAAAAACTGTTCCAGTCCCGTTGACTTTGGTCAATCGGTAGGGCATGCAAGGTTCGCAAAAACTGCCCTGACTGACAGCCCAAATCATACAAGACAGAATCAGACAGGCTAGAAGCCACTTCATTCATATCCTGACCTTCCACCCATTCATAAAGGGTGTAAACGGACAAGTCATCCGCCCAAAAATTTAGTGGCTCCGCCACAGGCAAACCTAGACCAAACAGGTTTTCAACTAACTGAAACTCTAATCGCTTAGCCTCATAGGCTGGTCGCTCTGCTATTCTCAACAGACCAAAGCGACCATCTTCTAGCTGGACCTTGTACTTTCGGTCCGTGGACCAGCCTTTGGTGAGGGGCTGTCGAGATAAAATCTTAACTACCATTAGTCGATATTGGGCTTATAGAAGGCACGGTTGTCCATGGCAAAGATGCGGTTGGTCATCTCACCTGGGCCGACCTTGTCCAAGGCCGATAGCATCATCATCATTTCCGCATCAATGTTGTCAATCATGTGGAGGATTTCCGCCTCCATAATCTGCGGACGGACTGGGCTACCATATTCCAAGAGGCCGTGGTGGCTGAGGATAACATGGCGCAGAACAGTCACTTCTTCCTTGCTATCGTCGATGCCCAATTCCACCAAGACCTTGGTAATCTCTTCATCAATTAGGGAAATGTGTCCAATCAAATTGCCACGGACAGTGTAGCCTGTGTTATCAGGACCTGTCAGTTCAATCACCTTGGCTAGGTCGTGGAGCATAATCCCTGCAAAAAGCAGGCTCTTGTTGAGCTGGGGATAGATGTCTCCAATTTTATCAGCCAAGCGGACCATGGTCGCCGTATGGAAGGACAAACCTGAATAGAAGGCATGGTGATTGGTCTTGGCCGCTGGATAGGAATAAAATTCCTTGTCGTACTTGCTGTAAAGAGCACGGACAATCCTCTGCCAAGTGGCATTTTCGATGCGGAAAATCATCTGGTTCAGATAGTCCTTGGTGTCCTTGACATCCACCGGTGGCTTTTCCTTGAAATCAGCAGGGTCATTAGGTTCGCCAGCCTTTGGTAAACGGAGGACCAACTGATTGACTTGCGGGGTGTTGTTATAGACTTCACGGCGTCCCTGCATATGAACTACAGTTCCAGCAGTAAAATCCTTGATTTTCCCTGGTTGGGCGTCCCAGACCTTGCCTTCAATCTCACCAGTATCATCCTGGAAGGTCAGAGCTAGGTAGTCTTTGCCAGCCCGTGTTTGACGGACTTCTGCGGTCTTGATGAGATAGAATCCTTCGAAGAATTCATCTTTTTTCATTTGGTTAATTTTCATTGTCTTCCTCATCTAATGGGGACAGGCCAAGCAGTCCCTTGGTTTGATCATCTTCGTACAGGTCAATGGTACGAAGACTACGCTCGATAGCGTTGGTGCGAGTGGTTAGGAGTTTGTCAATATTGCTGCTAGCCTGATTAAGTTGTTTCTGAGCCTTCAGCAAGAGGTCAGAAAACTTGCCAAATTCCAGCTTGACATTGCCCAAGACCTTGGAAATATCATCGGCCGACCGTTGAATGTTGAGGGTTTTAAAGCCGACAGAGAGGGAATTGAGCAGGGCAGAAAGGGTAGTCGGTCCTGCTACCACGATATTTTCCTGACGACGTAAGTCATCAAAGAAAATGGGATTGCGGACCACTTCTGAATAAAGTCCCTCGGTTGGCAAGAACAATACTCCAAAATTAGTCGTTTCAGGCGGATTGAGGTACTTGCTCTGAATATCCTTGGCAAAACGTTTGATAGCAGCCAAGAGATTTTTGCGATGGAGGTCTATCTGGTCCTTGTCCCCACTTTCGTAAGCATCTTCCAAGCGGTAGTAATCCGCCAGCGGAAACTTGGAATCGATTGGCAAGTAGATATAGTCGCCCTCCGTCCGTCCTGGTAGCTTGACCGCATACTCCACGCGCTCACTAGAGCCTGAAACCGTGGCAAACTCTCGCTCATATTGGCTAGGTGTCAAAATATCCTCGATAATCTGTCCCAGCTGCAATTCACCCATGATGCCACGGGTTTTGGTGCCAGACAGCACCTTGTTAAGACTGCCCACATCACGCGCCACCGTCTGCATTTCGCCCAAACCACGATTGACCGATTCCAACTGCTTAGACACCGTTTCAAAGGAGGCTTGTAGGCGGGTTTGCAGGGTTTTCTCCAGCTTTTCCTCAACCGTCTGCCGCATTTCTTCCAGACGTTTTTCATTGGACTCCTGAATGGCCTGCAAACGGCGGTCGGTGGCATCTCGCGTTTCCAAGTGGCTCTTATTCAGCTCTTGACGGATGTCGGTTAGCTGTTGGTAAAGCTCCGTGCGGAGTCTTTCTACTTCCTGATGAATGGCTTGCTGCTGTTTGAGAGTTGCATTTTCTAGTTGATAGCTGAGCTGATCAGACAAGTTGTCTGCTGTGTCTTCTGCCTGATCTTGCAAAAGCAGGGCCAAGCTCTGCCATTTTCCATAAAGATAAACCAAGGCAAGCAAGACCAGTATCAGCAAAATAAGTAATACAATATCCATCTAATCCTTGTCCTTACTGTAGATAAGGACCACGTAGCCCTTATCCAGTTGAATGTCTATGTCTCTATCTATAAATTCGTTAGAGGAATAGCATTTTTTGAAAAAATAATTACTGGCATCCAACGGGTACTTGGCATGACGAATGGTCAGACGGCTTTGGTCCGACGGCATAAAGGAGATGTACTTCATCCCCTCCACCGCTGGCAAGAGGTGCCGCCCCGCAGGCCGAAAGCGAATGACGTTTTGACTATCCACCAGCTCAATCTGCTCCATAAAGGCAACCAAGTCCGGCTCTGCAGCCAGAAAGAGATTGGCCATCATGTGGTCCATGCGGCCACCCAAGGCTCCGTATATGCGAACCTGGGCCTGCGGATAGGCCTTGAAGATTTCCTTTAAAGCCAGCTCCAAATCTGTATCATCTTTTTCAGCAGGAGCTTGCAAAAAACGCTCTGCTTGATCCTTTATCCGCCCCAACTCTTCAGGTGTCACCGAGTCAAAATCACCGATGGCCCAGTCAAGAGGCAGGGAATGGTCCAGAAGACGAAGAGAGCCTGCATCTACCCCCACATAGAGGTCGGCAGGCTCAGGAAGGCAGTCAAAGGAACCGCCTGCAATGACAGCAATCTTAATCATTGAGGGCAGCTCTCAGTTTGGCAACGTTGGCATCCAAGTCTCCTTTGAAGAGATAGGAACCAGCCACAAAGACATTGGCACCCGCGTTTTTGGCTGAATGAATGGTCTTGTCGTCAATTCCGCCATCCACTTCGATATCAAAGTTCAAGCCCTTGGCTTCACGGAGTTTGACCAAGCCCTCAATCTTCTCAGCTACTTCTGGAATGTAGGCTTGTCCACCAAAACCTGGGTTGACCGTCATGAGAAGCACCTGGTCCACCAAATTGAGCACAGGCTCAATGGTCACAAGGGGTGTGCCTGGATTGATGACCACACCCACCTTCATACCAGCAGCACGGATTTTCTGCAAGGTCCCATGCAGGTGAACCGTTGCTTCTGCATGAATGGTTAAAATATCTGCACCCGCACGTGCAAAGGTCTCAATATGATTTTCAGGATTGGACACCATGAGATGGCAATCAAAAACCAGCTTGCTATGAGGACGCATAGCCGCAACCACATCCGCCCCAAAACTGATATTCGGCACGAAATGACCGTCCATGATGTCAATATGGACGTATTCCACACCTGTCTGCTCAATACGCTTGAGCTCTTTTTCAAAATTTGCATAATCTGCCGCCAAAATAGACGGTGCAATCTTATAATGTGACATACAGAACCAACTTTCTATTTGAATTTCTTACTTACCTTGGTGTAGGTTTCACGCTGATTTTGGATTTCGCTGAGGAATTGGAGATAATTGTCAAAGCGACTTTGGGAAATGGCAGAGCTGGCAACAGCTTCCTTGACCGCACAATCCGGCTCATGGGTGTGGGTACAGGTCCTAAATTTGCAGTCCTGGCTGCTTTCCGCAATCTCTGGGAAACAATCTGTCAGAGCCTCAGCCTCCTTGACTTCATAGTCTAGGGATGAAAAACCTGGCGTATCCGCAATTTTCCCACCGAAGACATTGTAGAAGCTGACCGCACGAGTGGTATGGCGACCACGCCCCAGACTATCTGAAATAGCCCCTGTTTCCAAGGCTAATTCTGGCGCAATGCGATTGAGAAGAGTCGACTTACCAACCCCTGTCTGCCCCATAAAGACCGTCACCTTATCCTGCAATAATGGCGTCAATTCCTCCAAACTATAGACAAAAGGATAGCCAATTTTCTCATAGATAGCCTTGAAGGCATCCATTTCCGTCCGATCTTCTACCAAGTCCATCTTAGAGATATAAATAATAGGATCCATGTCCTTCTGTTCCAAAAGCACTAGGAAACGGTCTAGTAGATTGGCATTAAAATCAGGTTCCTTAGCCGACATGATAACCACCGCCTGATCAATATTAACGATAGGAGGTCGAACCAAGCTATTTTTTCGCTCATGAATCTTTAAAATGTAGCCTTCTGAATTTTCCACCGCAGAAAAGTCCACAAAATCACCCACGTAGGGCGTTTGGCCTTTCTTACGAAAATTTCCTCTGGCTCTGGTTTGATAAATCTGTCCATTCGCCTCGACATAGTAAAAACCAGCCAAGGCCTTGATAATTCTTCCTTGCAATGAAGACTCCTTTGTGTGTACTTGTTCCTATTATACCAAATTTCCTAGGAAAAAGGGAGCAGGAAAGAACTCGAACCTTAATAAAAGAGCGCGTCACCCATTTCACGTTTCAAGTTGTTGAGCTGAAACAGTCTATTCCCAGACTGTTTCAGTCCCACCCCCGCACAGCTCAAACTGTCTGGGAGACAGTTTGAGGTTGGAGATAAGGCGAACTTTGTTCGCAACAGTCGTAATGGTTAGATTTGGAGTGTAAAACACGAACTGCTGAGATTTGCTTTGCACATCTTATCTCCAACCTCCAACAATCAACCACTGCGCTGAGATGTTGACACTAGCCTTATGAAGTGGGTTGGTCTTTTACCCAGACTCTGAGATTTTACACTTTACTCTAGTCATTTCAATTGAAAAATAGTATAATAAAAAGCAAGCGGAGGTGGTGGAACGGCAGACACGCATGCTTCAGGCGCATGTGCCCATCGGGTGTGAGGGTTCAAATCCCTTCCTCCGCATTATTTATAAAGGATAACCCCAAGTCAGAATTATTGGCTTGGGGTGATACTTTGTGCTAATTATTTGGCTTCAAATCATTTAAGTAATGTTATCCAGTTTTGCTTTGAATGCAAGATACGGGCTACAAAAACCTGATAGCCCTCTATGAAATAAAAAACAAGGTAATGTTCTATCGGCATATAACGGTAGGACTTTCCATCGGCAGTGAGGTTGCCAAATCCTCTGCTAGATACCAAGGGACAGACTTCAGGGAATAGCTCTGACACTTCTAAAGCCGTCAATATCAAATCAATTTTGCTATCCGCTGCTTGTTGGCTGTAAAAATTGATCAGAATGTAATCATAGATATCCTGCAAATCCTGTTTGGCTCTATCAGAAATAACAAGCTCATATTTTTTCTTATCAGTCAAGACCAAATTCCTTTCTGACAGCCACGAGAGAACTTGTCTTACCTGCTAGAATATCCTGATGCCCTAACAAGATTTCTTTCTTTAACTCTTCAAAAGCAATCTTGTTGCTATCCTCCCTATCGTCTTTTGTAACAAATTCTTGGGCATCAATAGTACCTGTCGCAATTTTTCTCAAGGTCGCATTCAGCACATCTGAAACTGTCATGCTTTCTCCTGCTAATAGCTCCTTTGTCTGCTGATAATAAAATGAATCTGCCCTAAAATTTACCTGTTGTGTTGCTCCCATTATTCTCAACTCCTTTGTATAGACATTTTGTACATACAGTTTACCCCTTTTTCAGAAGTTGGTCAAGATATTCGCTAAATACCCCCAAGTCAAAGTTGATGGCTTGGGGTAATTTTTATATTTTCTAGCTCAATTTCCCATCCCGCATTTCCAAAACCACATCAAACATGTCTAGGATGGCTGGGTCTGATTCATGCAAGATGGTAATGATGAGTTTGTCCTCCAGCTGCAAGAGGTTGGTCAAAACCTGCTTGGTCAGGGCAGGATCTAAATGGGCGGTCGGTTCATCCAAGAGCAAGATGTCCTTGCCACTCATCAGGGCACGGAGCAGACACAGGATATTTTTCTCACCACCACTCAAGAGACTGGGGTCTGTTGTTGTACACAAGGTGTCCTGCAAACTCTCTGGCATGCTCTTCAACAAGCCAAGCATGACATCTCTTCCCTTCTCATAGGTTCCGAAAACAGACACATTGCTTTCAAAATCGGTATGGTAAAGATGCTCAAACTGGCTGAGATAGAAGGCGGTAGCTGCTTCCATTTCATGTGAAACATCATGTTCCAGATAGGAAACACTTCCCTTGTCCAGAGCCAGTTCTCCTGCCAAAGCTCGTAGAAAAGTCGATTTTCCGCTGGCTGACGGACCAATGATGGCATACTTTTTCCCCTTGTCAAACCGATAGGAAACATCGGCTACCGCTAATTCTCCCACACGATAAGCTACATCTTTCACTTCCAAGGCTGTCACATTGGGATAGCTTGGCACTTGCTCAGACAAGACCTGACCAGCAAGATAGTCTTCTAGGTTGGCGACCGTTTCCTTGGTCGAATGGATATAATTGACATCCAAGAGGATGTATTTCATAGGATAGATGAAATTTTCAACATAGCTGAAGGTTGCAATGGCAGCACCGATGGTCAGCTCTTTTTGTAGCAAGAGGTAGCCGACCAAGCCAAAAGCTGTTAATTGCACCAAAAACATGGAAAATCCATTGACAACATTAGCCAGGGTCTTGAATTGCCCAAAGCGAAAACGAGCTTGTTCACTTTCTTCTACCGACTGATGGTGGACACGGCTGATGGAGCCGAAGGTTTCAGTATTAACGCGGTTCTTAGCAGAAAATAGGTCTGTCACCACCTGAAAATAACTTTCCAAACTCTGTAAAAATGCTCGCTGCCGCTGAGAAAGAGGACCAGAAATCCACTTGGGAATGAAGACTGCCAGAGCAGAAGACAGAATAATGCCCACCGCAACCAGGGGATGAACAAAGAGAAAGAGGGAAACTGCATAGATGAGCATGCTCAAACTAGAGCGGATAATATCCATAAGAGGACTCAGATAACTCTCTTCAATGGTTTCCAAATCGTTGTCAAAAATGGACAGATAGGCAGAGACATTCTTCTCTGAGAATTTGGATAAAGGCTGTGATAACAAGCGATTTGCCAGGCCTTTTTTAGCCGTGACATAGAAACCCTGAGACACCTTCCACTCATAAACCTGGGAAATGTACTGAAAGACTGAATTAGCAATAATGGTCAAAGCATAGGCCAACAAGAGCCAGACAAGCCCTGACCACCCCATCTGAAAAATATGGTCAAAAAGATACTTATTTAACTCGGGCAAAACGACATTGGTCAAACTATATAAGATATGGAAAATCAACTGAATGGCAATAACAAACCGCAATTGATAGATGATTTTTTTCATAACTCCTCCTAGATAGGAACAATCTGACAAGAATTAATTGCTCTCCCCAATCCGTACCACCCCATCATAACGATAAAGGACATCATCGGACACACGGTGGGAAATATGAATGAGCGTCTTATCAGCTAGTGAGGTAAGGTAGGCTTCAATTACTGCATAGGTTTCCTGATCCAAGGCAGACAGACTTTCATCCAGCAACAAGATGTCCTTATCTTGTAGCAAGGCACGAATCAAGAGCAGGCGTTGCTTTTGTCCTCCAGACAGTCCACTATCATCACTGATTTCCTCGCTCAAAGAAGCATAACTTGGAAAACGACTGTCAAGATTCATGGTTTTAATGAGGGACATCAGCCTATCTTCTGAAACAACCTGTCCCATGGTCAAGTTGTAGAGAACCGTATCATGGAAAAGAGCTCCCTCTTGTGGCAGATAGGCAATCTTGTCTTGAATGGCTTGGTGGGACAAGTCTGAAAGAGAGGTTTTATCAACGTAAATATCCCCTGCTTGCAATTGGCTATTCTTGGTCAAAATAAGAGCCAAGGAAGATTTGCCAGAACCACTTTCCCCAAGAATTAAATACTTCTTGCCACGTTCAAACGTTACGGTCAGGTCTTCAAAGACCTGCTTCTCACCGATGGCATAACTAGCCTTGACCAGTTGCATGCTCTGGAAAGCTGAAGCTAGTTCCTGTCCCTTCGTTTCTTGCCCCAAAGTAGGTAGCTCAAACTCTTGCTTCAATTCCTTAACGGCATGCCTATCCAAAAAAGCTGCTGCAATGCTATTAATGGGATCCACCAACTGCTCTGAAATGGTCAGAATAGCTGTTAAGCCACCGATGGTCAAGGCGCCAGAAAAGACCTGAAAACCACCGATAAAGATAATCGAAAGAGTGGTCAGATAAAAGACGAAACCGACTAAGAGCCGCATGGTTACTGTCGTTCGATTGGCCTGATTGACCTTGTCATTGACTGCTTGATAGCGATCGTTCAGTCCATCTAAAACCTGCTGTCTTTGGCGGCTATTTTTCACTTGCAAATAACTCAGAAAGACATCTGAAACCCTTGTATTATAGACCTGCTGACTGTCCGAAATCGCCTCCTGATTGAGCCTTCTCCGTTTTTTAAACAGATAAGGAATCACAACTGGCAAGAATGAAATCAGAATCAAGAAAATAGCGGTCAGACCATCCAAACTAAGAAGGGCTAGACTGGCAATGCCAAAGGTACAAGCACCTTGAAAAATCGTAAAGAAAGCATCGTAATAATCTTCTTTCACCGTCTCCAAATCATTATTGAGCTGGGAAATATAGGCCCCTGCCCCCTGCTCAACGAACTGCCTAAAAGGTAAATCAAAAATTTTCCCAATAAAGGTCGCCTGCAATTGGAAACCTACTTGATTAAGATAGCTGACATTGGCAATTTGACGGATGTATTCAAAGACCAGCATGATAAGGACAGTTAGCCCCATCAGCACAAAATAAGACACAAAAGCCTGCCTATCTCCAGCCGCAATAGCATCAATAATATAGCGATATTGGTACAGAAAGCCAACATTGAGCAGGGCTACTGCAAAAATACAAGATAAGGTTAGCCAAAAATTCCTCTTTTTCATTTCCCCTCCACCGTTGGATAGATTTCTAAGTAAACATTTAATCACTTTCATCTACATTATAGAATACGAATTGTAATTGAATCCATACGTCCCCTATATGCAACTATTTCTCATTCACTATTTTTTCAAGTATCCTTTCATACCAATCTGCTATATTTTGACTATCAACAGCTCGTAAAAGTTCGATACACTTTCTCATCTCCAAGATAGCATTGGCACTTCCTGTCTTTCGATAATCATAAAAAGCCCTACCAAATTTAAACAAGATCCGTTCAAAAATTTCCGTTTCATCGAAAAACAGACTTTTGATGGTCTTTTCAAGAAAGATTGCATCGGAAAGTTCCTTATGTTGAACGCTGACGAGATAAGCACTAAGGAGAACTTGAGAAACTACCAATCGATGTTGTTTCATTTCACGGTAAAACTGTGTACGATGAAGTAACTCTCTACAAAAAAGCATCATTGTTTGATGACCCAATTTGTCAATCGTATTCGCAAATAGTAAGATTTCATAGTAGCTCCAATTCTCAACTCGAAATAAGTAATCCGTTAAAAAGGCTGTATCTTCTTTCGATACAACTACTGTCTTATCTAAGTTTCTCAGTTTATAAGCGATTAAAATAGCATTCAACCGATGAAACTCCTCCCGTTCTCCCCCCTGAGATTTTCTCATTTGTTCTGACAACAGTTGTTTTAATTTCGCTACATTTCCAATATATAGTGATTCTTTGATTTGTTCCAAAATTCTAGTCAGCTCATCTTTTTTGAAATCCTGACTAGCATACACAAACTCGTCCACATCCACATTCATTTCCGCCAGCACACCAAATAATTTACTGACAGTGATGTCGGATTCCCCATTTTCAAACCGAGAAAGTTGTGAAGTCGAAATATGTCCCTTGGCGACCTCCGCCAGACTCCGCCCTTTTCCCTCTCGTATCAATTTAAATGTTTGTCCAAAACGATTCATATCTTTACCTCTACATTCACGATTGAAAAAGTATTTAAAAACATAATTATTATACCATAACTTCCCATGTTTGTGTCTTTTTCACATAAAGAAAAAACCAAGCCAGCTATCTGACTTGGTCATTGTTTTTATTCTGTTGTTTCTGTCACCACATTGAAAAAGTCTTTGTATTTCAAAAGGTAGCCCTTTCCTGTGGAAAGGTCATATTGGACCAGCTTGAGTTCCTCTGCTACCTTCGCATCACGTTCGGCTAATCCCACTCGGTCCTTGTGGAGTACTTCCGTCAAGAGGGCATAGTAAGGACTGACCTTGTTATTGGTCGTCTCCAGCATCAGTGCATTCATGTCGCTAGAATTGACCAAATCATAATGGTAGTCTTCCGTTTCAAAATTACTCCAAACAAAATAATCCGTCTTATATTGCAGACTTGGGTCCGTCGCAAAGGCAGACTCTGGATAGAGACCTGGCAGGTGGTCACCGTAAAAGACGACTGTCACTTTCTTATCCAAGGTCTTAAGCTGGTCTAGAAAATCCCTTGTTGCCTGATCCGTAAAGGATAGGAGGCGAACATAGCTGGTCAAGTTTTCATTTTCCTCAGCCGTGAAGCCCTCACCCGAAGCTGTTATACCTGCAGGCTCTAGAGAATTCCACTGAACATGGTTCTGCATGGTAATAGCCGACACAAAGCTGGTATCGGCAGAACGTACCTGATCCAAAATCAAGTCATAGGTCTTCTTGTCACTGACAAAATTCCCCTGATAATCCTCAGCCGTCACAGTAAGAGGATACTTGGCACTATTGAGAGTGTAAAATTGCTCAATTCCCAGCTGCTTGTAGATAGAATTTCGGTTATAACTGGTATCGTAGTAGGGGTGAATAGCGATACGATTATCTGCTGGATAGAGGTCACTGATACTCGGCAACTTCTTCATATTAGGGGCCACATCCAGATAGACGGACGAAATGGACGAGTTGTAATTGTAGAAGGGCAAACCACTGTAAACCTGAAACTCGATATTAGCCGTACCACCGCCATAGTGGTCACTCTTCATCAAGCCACTGGTAGTCTGACTCATGATGTACTCAATATTTGGAAGGACATTTTGACTAAGGGTCACGCCTGGAATCCGACGCGGATCAGCCAAACTCTCACTAAGAATGTAGATAACCGTCTGGTCAGTCAATTGACCTGTCCGTTCTGCATTGATTTCCTCGGCCAGAGCGGTGTACTTCTTCACAATAGCCTTCATGGTCTTCTCAGAGTAATTTTCAGGCTTTTCCATACTGGTCTTGCTGAGCTGTTGCAACCAAAGAAATGAAAGAGTGCGATAGCGCGCCACAAAGGCATAACCCTTCCAGTCCACATTACGCCAGTTATTGACCTGAGAAAGAATAGGAATCCAACCAACAATCTTGTGGTCTTTCTCGTTGCGAATAGCCCAACCCATTCCCAAAATCAAAGACACAATGACTGAAATTCCTGCCAACCGTTTCCAGATGGATTTGACAATCTGTCCTTGGAAGTGCTTCTTATGAATTCGCCTGTAAACAAAGAATAGGATGACCAAAAAGACAAGCGATACCAAGACAACCCGCAGACTGATGAAGCTGAGAATCATCCCCATATTGCCAATCCATTTGAAATCGTTGGGGGTCATCGGCTCCGAACGGTAGCGGAATTTGAGAAAATTGGCCGCAATCAAGGTCACATTTAAACCAGCAATAACGGCAACAGATAAGATTTGACGGTTGATAACCAGGCTAATGATGACATTGAGGAAAAAGAGGCAGGCAATCTGGAAGACAATAGCTCCTGGAAAGAGGTGGCGTGTGAAATAAGAGCCCGTTCCCCCAGCCATCGAGGCCTGATAACCAAAATGCGACAAGGTAGCCAGTGCCAAGCTGATAAAGAGCATACTGTGAACGTTGGTCCGATTGGCCTTAAACTCTTCAAATGCCTTATGAAGATAGCGAAGAAAAATGTAGGTCCCTATAAAATGAATAGGGGCAAAAATTGGTGTTTGGATAAAGAAATCCACATAGGAGCCATTTTCAACCAAACTCTCATAATGGCTATCTTTCCAGTAAGATATAGCTAGTGGACTGAGAGAAAGTAAGCTGGTCAAGAGCAAATAGCTATCTGGCACCAGATGACTGGCTGACCACTTGCTTAATTTTTCTCTGATTCCTGCATTCTTCCGCCATAAGAATGCCAACAGGATAGGCAGAAGCAACATCAAAAGCAGTTCAAACTGAAAGAGATTATTACGGAAAATATTCCAGGGTTGATACTTCTTGGCATTGATTCGATAGACCAGATTGACAAGATATAGAAAACCTAGAAAATAGCAGACATACTTGGCAAAGGTTTTGGTCTTTACAAACTTCTCATATTTATCAAGCAAGACCAATACATAAAAGGTAAAAATAGAATAGGCAAGCAAGGTCAGAGGGACAAACCAGAGCGGAAAAGATATACCACTTAGCAAGAGGGCCCGTCCCATCGCCAGCAAAACAGTCATGACCATGACCAGAATGAATTGCTTGCATGCCTTGGGATTGAGTTGTTTCATAACAGTTCTCTCTTAGGAAAGATTTGATTTTCGGTAGGCAAAAATATAGTAAATCAACCAGAGTAGCCATCCAGTCAAACTGATAATGATAACTGGCCATAACCACCACTGTTGCTTGTAGGATAGGATAAGGGTATTCTGCCCTTTTTTGCTAGTAACCGTTGGTACACCAATAGTGGAAAGTTCCAATTCTTCTCTATCCAAGACCTGGTCATTCAAAACCAGCTGACTATCTTGGTAGACAATGATTGGCACAGCTGTTTCTTCTGCTTCTGACGCCGTCCAAGTTACCACCAGCTGATTGCCATCAACTTCTTTGGTAAAGTCTTGATTTGGCAAAATCACTTGGTCACGATAGGTAAAATAGGTATTGTCCGACTCTTCATTGGTCATATGTTGCGTTCTATCTGACAAGTCTGGTACATAGTCTGGCGTTGATTTCTGAGCAGTGTGGATAAAGTCACCCAAGTCTTTGGAATGGAAGGAAGCCCGTAACTCTTCCGTCGTGCCGTATAAGGTCGTATGAATGCGTTTTTGCAGGAAGGTATCGCTATAGTAATGCCCATTGATTTCCTTAAAACTTTCATTCCAGAGGAAACCGACCGAAACAAGCAAGGAAGCAAGGGCCACACCTGAAAAGATTTTCTGCAGTTTGTCGGACAAGCCAGAAACCTGGACTCCTACGACTGCCAGTAAAAGAGCATTGGCGTAGAGGAAAAAGCGGAAGGGAAATTGAATCAATTCAACAAGTGTAATTCCTTTCCCTGCAAACAACTGCCAAGGGAAGAGGTTGGTTGACAAGATCAAAAACACTGCGTAGGTTAAAGCAAGACCACCCAGAACCAGCGATTGTTTCTTCCAATTTTTCACCAAGAAATAGAGATAGATTCCAAAGAAAATTGGCAATGGGTATGGATAGTATAGAAAGGCTGTTTTGAGCCATGTTACGGTATTGAGGACAAATTTCTTATTAACAAACGGTGGCACCAAGGTATTGGTCGCGTTGATATAAATAAGCGGCAACCAGATGTTGATGGTCAGAAGCAAGAAAATGCACACCGAAAGGGCTACTTGCCCAATAATCTTCATTTTTTGGTCTGATTTCCACCAACCAATAAGGAAGAGAACACCATAGGCAATGACCAAGAACAAGGTCGATAGCATATGAACCTGCAACATAAGTCCTACTGCTCCTGCCATGAGGAATATCGACACTTTTTTGGTCTGTAGGAAACGGACTGCAGGAATCAAACAAAGCGGAAAGAGGGCCACACCCCAGCTGGTAAATCCTTGAGTTGCCCACCAATACTGGATGGAGTAGGTCGTTACAAAGAACATGGACAGGAGAATAGAGTGGGCATATTTGACCTTGACCTCACGCATGAGGAGATAGAGGGAGGTCGCACTCAGAGTGCCCAAAAGAAGGTTGGACAAAATCTGATAGCGGAACCAGGTCCCACTTAAAAGAACTAGCGCCCCTTGTAGATAGGCAAAATAAGGCCCGTAGAGAGCATTGACAATCCGTCCTGACTGCTGATAGCCATACAAACTGATAATATAGGAGAAATTCCCCTCCTTCATCTGCATAGCCGCATCATAGAAACGGTTGTAGTGGAAAATCAAGTCCGCACCTGTCACCATACCCTTAGTTAGCAAGTGAGGAACCAATAATAATAAAGAAAAGCCCACAAATAGACCAATGGCAACTAGATGGGGATGCTTTTTTAACATGTTTTTGAACATAAGGATACCTTCATAAAAAAAGAGGGAAACCCTCTCTTGTTTTTGTAAATATTCTGTCAATTTGCAGACAATATTTTTCAAAAGTTAGTCACATTTCAGTATAGCAAGCTTTCTCCCCACTGTCAACGAACAAGATAGATAGAAAATGGTTTTAGGTAAAATAAAGATTGACCAAAATTCACAAAGTATGTTCTAGCCTTACCCAAAAACTGGAAATTAGACTGAGACAAAGAAATAAGGTATCTCTATTATACGACGTTATACAAAGAAAAGCCCTTGGAAACTTGTGTTCCAAGGACTTTGTCTTCAATCTTAAAGCTAATACTTTTTTTAAAATTTTTCTTTAATGTCAGCTTTTAGCTTGTCAAATTTTTCTTTAATGTCAGCTTTTAGCTTGTCAAATTTTTCATGACGGGCTTCTTTTTTATCCGAAATTAAACGTGCTTTAGCCTGATGAGCTAGATCTTTTTGGATTTCGAGGGCTGATTCTACTTCTGCTGAAACAGTCGCAATATCCCATCTTGCAATAATAGTCTGATATTTCTCAAAAATAGCATTTAAAACAGATTCATCATTTTCTTGCACAAGTGCAATAATAGCGACTTCCCCGTTAGTCAATTTTTCACTAACGGTTGTAATTAGCTCCGATTTAGCCAATTCTTTATCTAAACCAATAGAAGCACCAATCGTTCCACCAGCTACAAAACCAAAGAGAACCCCAAGCGGGCCACCTAAAATTCCAATGAGACTGCCAATGAGACCGCCTTCGAAATAATCGCTCCCTACAGAATTCATTAAATCAAAGCTGTCCTTCACTTTAACGATTCCATCCTCAGCCTTCACAATTGAAACTTGGGCTAATTTTGTATTTTCAGTTTGACCAAATTGTTTTAATTCTGAAAATGCTTGAAAAGCCTCACTTTCAACACGAAAAATTGAAACAACGATATTTTCCATAACTTATACTTCCTTTCCTGTTTAAATAAATGGATTGGGTCCATGCCCTGTGTATAACGACCTATACAACAGTTATTATAGCACATTACCGTACTATATACAATACAAAGTACCAAATAAAGATTGACTGCAGATTTCTCCACAATCAATTCTTTTTTATAAACCAACTTCCTGGAGGCTGTCAGACAAACGCGCGAAGTCAGCCATGGAAAGTGCTTCTCCACGGACACTGGCTTCCAGCTCTGCCATGCCAAGTGCCTGCGTCAACTTGTCCTTGACTTCTTCGGACTTGCCAAAATGGTTGGTCAGGTTGTTCCACAGGGTCTTGCGGCGGTGAACAAAGCTGGCCTTGGACACCCGGAAGAAGAAATCTTCGTCCTTGACACTCACCAAGGGTTGCTCGCGACGGACCATTTTGAGAATAGCGGAGTCCACGTTTGGAGCGGGTACAAAGACAGTGCGAGGCACGATGAAGGCCACCTTGGCAGTCATGTAGTACTGGACCGCGATGGACAGGCTACCGTAGGCCTTGGTGTTTGGCTCGGCAGAAATGCGGTCGGCCACCTCCCGCTGCATCATGACCACGAACTCGCTGAAGGGGATCTTGCTCTCAATCAGGTGCATGAGGATAGGGGTGGTGATGTAGTAGGGCAGGTTGGCCACGACCTTGATAGGCAGGTCAGGATTCTTGAAATTCTGAATTTGGGTCTGCAGATCGGTCTTTAGGATGTCTTGGTTGACTACGGTCACATTGTCAAAGCGACCCAAGGTGTCCGCCAAAATCGGAATCAGGCGGTCGTCAATCTCAAAGGCCATAACCTCAGCGGCACTCCCCGCCAAAAACTCGGTCAAGGCTCCGATTCCAGGACCAATCTCAATAACATTGACATTCTGGTCAATCTCTGCCGTGTCCACAATCTTCTGTAAAATATTGGTATCGGTCAAAAAGTTCTGACCGAAGGATTTCTTAAAGGTAAACCCGTGGCGTTCTAGGACGGCCCGAGTAACGTTTTTGTCTGCGATTCTCATGTGTGTTCTTTCTATACTACATTTATAACCAAGTGCAATAATAAATCATTTTTGAATTAGGGTCCTCAGTTATAATGTTAAAACATTTTTGATTTGAAATTAAATCAATTAAAACTTCTTTGTGTGGATGCCGATATCTGTTATTTTTTCCGGCTGATACAAAGTAAGTTGCGTGATTCATTTTCTTTCTAAACCCCTCATTATAATTATATTTTGATCCGTGATGAGGGATTTGAACAAGGCTTATATTTCTAAAATACTTAGAATAAACAACTTCAATAGAATTCCATTTTTGTTTACAACTGACCCACTTATTTTTATTCTTACTGTATTTGCCAGCTTCATAGTCACCTGTATAAAGACAACCATTGAGAGCTAAACTTCTTTCATTTATCGGATAAATCAAACATTTCCAATTGTACCTACAATAAGGTCTATAGCAACACCTAAAATAAGAACTATCTCTTGTTCCCGAATATAACGTCATTGAATTTACATTTAAACTTCCAGGAACTTTATAATAAGCTTTTTTTAGCGCAGATCTATCTGTATTTGTTCCTAGCTGCCATAAATCTATTAATTTTTGTAAGTCAACTTCTCCCTTTGAATCTAAAATACTCATGCTTAGATTCAATCTTTTTAGCTCTGCATCCAGGATTTGTTTTCTCATATCCTCGCGAAAATTATGCGGAAGATAAATCCATTCAAATGTTCCGTGATTACTACCAAGTATTACTTGAGATACTTCTATTGCTCTATTTTCACTATTTGCATCTTCAGAAATTGGATGTAATTGTACCTCTATGCCCCCCTCTAACTCTCGAATACTATTCCCATCACTATTTATAAATTGAGTTAAAAATTGAGATTGAGGATTTATGAGGTTTCTTAACCTATAAAATTGCTTTGCTCGATTGGTTATTAAAGGAAAGAATAGATTCTTAACGCGACAATAGTCTAATAAAAATTTCAAACCATTCACATGGTCATCATCTAGATGAGATATAAATACAGCGTGAATTGTCTCTCCTTTATTTAAGTTAGATTTTATTTGAGTCTCCACATAAGTTACACCAGTAGCTGAACCACAATCATATATAACTCTATATTTGTTTCCTTTTAGTATCAAAGTTTCTAAATAAAAAGCACCTTGACCAACTGGTAAAATTTCTCTCTTAACGAAATTCATTAGTAGCATCCTCCTATTTAGGTTCGTTTTATTAAATTATGTATGTAATCGTCGACATCTCTCCCCCTCACTTCAACAACTTCACATAGTCACTCTTAGTCACAAAGAGATGACCGACACGAACTTCGTTGTTCACCACACGATAAAGGGCATTCCGATCTTTACTTATAATGATCCTTTAAAGACAGGATGCACAACCGATCAGCCTCCACCATATAAATCAACCGATTCTCCGCATCAATCCTTCTTGACCAAGCACCTTGATAATCATACTTCAAAGGTTCTGGTTTGGCAATGCCTTCAAAAGGATGTCGCTGCATATCCTTGATAATTTTATTGATTCTCTTCAGTGTTTTCTTATCCTGACCTTGCCAATAAAGATAGTCTTCCCAAGCATCCTCTGTAAAATGGATTCCCATGCTAGTCCGCCTCTATCAGGTTTCGTTCTTGGGTTTGCCCTGCTTTGACTTGAGCCATACCACGCAAAACTTTTTGAGACAGATAGGTGTTCCGAGCAACAGTGAGGGTTTCTTGTAAACTATCCCACTCGCTCTTTGAGAGTACAACAATATCTTCCTCTGGATTTTTATTAACCACAACCAGAGGCTCAAACTCGTCATTGACCTTTTTCATATAGTCTTTTAAGTGATTTCGAAAATGGGAATATACAATAGCTTCCATAAGCAATACCTCTCATCATTTCTAGGCTTACTATAGCATAGAAAAAAAGAGTTGTCAAACTTATTGTACAACTCTTTAGCGATTCTCCACCTTCCACTTACCATCTTCAAACCAGTAAAAGTTCTCCGTCAGTTGTGGCTGTTCAAAGATTTCCAACATGGTTTCAAAACCGTCTGCCAACGGAACTTTCTTCAAATCCTCACGGTCAATCCAGAAGACCTCGCCCTCATCTGAAGATTGAATAGAGCCTGAAAAATGACTGGTTTTGTAGCAAAATACTAGATAACGATAGTGGTCAGTAGGGTCCGTCCAGTTTTGAATGCCACAGAGTTCGAGATTAGATACTGTCAAACCTGTTTCTTCTTTGACCTCACGAATGACGGAGGAAATAATTGATTCATTTGGTTCGACATGGCCACCAGGAAAAGTCACTCCAGGCCATTTCTTTGACTTCCTATCCTGGACCAATACCTGCTGACCGTCTGTAATCATGCACATATTGGTTAGGATGACGTATTCTTGTCTAGACATTGCCCTATCTCCCCAAATCATCAAAATAATAGAGATTCAGAAATTCTTCCTCAGTAACTAGACGTTCAAAATTGTAAAACCAGCGATAGACTTCCACAGCTGGGCCATCAAACTCTACCCTGTCGTCCATTTCTTGCACACTGGCAATACGAAACAAACGGCTCTGCTTCCAAATACCATCCGCATTGACATAGCCATCTTCAACTAGACCACGCAAATAGGCTGCTAGTTTATTCTTATCAACCTGCTCATCCTCACAAACAAGGACATTAGCCGGTAGCAAGTAGGTCACTTCTTCATAAGATGAATAATTTTCATAAGAAGGTTCAAACCCGTTTTTAACCAAGCACTTAACAGCGTAGACCCTATCCATGATAGCTCTCCATTGCCTCCTCAACTTCCGCCAGACCAATCCCAAACAACTCCAAGCGTTTGAGCAGTTGCTTGCCGTTGCAGTAGCCGATGCGGAGCTTTTCTCCCAGATACTCCCTCCGCTTGCGGCTGTCCCCACCCATAAGAAAGCCTAGGCGCATTAGGTCTGACTTGGTGATGTCAAAGTTATGTTCATCATCGTAGTAACCACGCACGCCTGCGAGAGCTTTTTCCAAGTCCTCAAAGCTGGCGTGCTCAATGCCCAAGGACCGCCCTTTTGTCTTGGACTTTGGCCGAGCCTCGTCCCGCTGTAAAAAGGCGTGTTTGACAGTGGGAATGGCCTGCATAATCATCTTCCGAATCCGCTCCCCATTGTAGTCTGGGTCGGTAAAGACAATGACGCCACGCAGGTCATGGAGTTTCTCGATGCATTCCAAGTCATTGTCTGATATGGCAGAGCCTCTGGTTTCGTAGGTGTCCACCTCGTAAAATCGTTTTAGGTTGGCTGTATCGTCTTTTCCCTCAACAACGAGGACTTCTTGTATCTTAATTTTCTGAGTCAATTCTGAACAGGCTCCTTGCATTCTCGTAGGTCGCTTTCGCCACTTCTTCGACCGACTGGTTGCGAAGCTGGGCCAGCATATCCACCACATATCTGGTGTAGCCGGTGCGATTTTCCCGACCACGCTTGGGAACTGGAGCCAGGTAGGGAGCATCTGTTTCGACCAGGATCTTTTCTAGGGGCAATGCTTGTGCCGCTTCCTGAAGTTCGACGGCTTTCTTGAAGGTCACCACTCCCGAGAAGGAGATGTGCATCCCCAGGTCCATGAAGGCCTGAGCCTCCTCTAGCGTACCAGAGAAGGAATGCATGATGCCTCCACGCGAGCCGACGCCAACTTCCTTGATGATCTGGTAAGTATCTTCCAAAGCATCACGAGTATGAACCACAAAGGGCAAATCCAACTGCTTGGCCAACTCCATCTGTCGCTTGAAAACACGAGCTTGGGTTTCCTTGTCCGCTGTCATCCAGTAGTAGTCCAACCCAATCTCCCCCAGGGCAATGACCTTGGGATGTTTGAGTGCCTCAAGCAAGTAGCTTTCTACTTCCTCATCATAGGTGCCAGCCTCTGTCGGATGCCAGCCCAATGTCAGATAAATTTCAGGGTGCTGGTTAGCCAGTTCCATAGCCTTGTCAATGGTTGCTCGGTCAAAACCGACCACATTGTGGAGGGTGACCCCCATTTCTTTAGCAAAGTCTAATTCTTCTTGAACCCGACCGTCAAACTGCTCTACGTTGAGGTGGGTGTGGGTATCAAATATCTGTATCATGGTTCTATTGTACCACATTTCAAGCCATTCTTTTCCAACGAAAAAACCAGCAGACTCGAGTTTCTGCTGGTTTTAGTTGTATTCTTATGCTACTGTAAGAACTTTACGTCCCTTACGGCGACGAGCTGCTAACACGCGACGGCCGTTTTTAGTTGCCATACGGCTACGGAAACCATGTTTACGAGCGCGACGGATTTTACTTGGTTGAAAAGTACGTTTCACGATGAATACCTCCTCTTAGATTCTTGTATTCGTTTAGCCGGCTAGTTTTGATCAGTTACTAAACATACCAAACTATTTTATATAAATTCTGGGGTTTTGTCAAGCTACTTCATAATTATTTTTTAATCCCCAAATTAAATCTAAGTCTCTTGTAAGCATCTCAAGCACTTACTCTTCTCTTTTTTTCTGTACAAATGACGCCAGTGTTGCCAAAGCCAATCCCAACACAGTCGCTACTACGCCTGTCTGTGCAGCTGTATTTGGCAAAGCATTCACCTTTCTGGCTCTTGTAACTTTTGAATCAACATGGTTGGTTTGTTCAACTGTAGCATTAGTTGGTTGAGCAGACGCTTCCTCTCTCCTATTTGCATCCAATTGCCCACCATTACCTAGGCTACCAACTAAGACGCTATCAACTGAGCCAACTGGGCTAGTGTTATTACCAGAAACTGAAGCCGTATCACCGGCACTTGCGCTACCTTCACCAATTTCTGAACTTGCGCTATTACCTGAAACTGAAGCCGTATCACCGGCACTTGTGCTACCTTCACCAGTTTCTGGACTAGTGTTATTGCCTGTTCCTGAAGTTGTGCCACTTGGTTGAGGCTTTTCATCATTTCCTTCATAGACAATAGCATAGTTAGAGAAATGGCTTACTTTGAAAGATACCAGATTGAAAGTTTTATCCCACTCGTATTCCAACTCTTCTACTGCACCTGTTTGTGGTAAGTAGTAAATCACCTTGGTCACCTTACGATTTGGTGAAACAGGTAGGGTAACAAAGGCACCTTTACTGGACTGGATTTGGACAAATTGACCATCTTTATCAAGTGTCTTAATGTCAAACATATCCACATCTTCACGCTTGAAACTATCAGGCAATTTTTCCAAAATAGTAGCATCCTCTACCTTAACGACTTGAAGACTGCTTACTGCACTAACATCTGCCTCTGAAAAGCTTACATAAACATCTTCAATTTGACCAGACAGAACCTTAGTTGTACCAACCGCATTCTCCGTAGGTTGAACCCCATCTTCTAGCGCCATCGCAAATACATAGAGGCCCTTACTGTCCTTACTTCCCTTCACCAATCGACGACCATCTTCCAAAACTGGTTTTAATTCTGTCAATTCTCCCGTAGAAGGCAAGTAGTAATAAAGACGTTCTCCCTCTCTCAATTCATACTCTGATAAGACCCAGTCAGCATTTACTGTCGGTAGATTATTTCCTTGCCGGTCATAGAATTGAATTTTATTCACACCTAAACGACGGTTTTGCAACTCTTTTGGCAACCGCCCTAGCGAGCCATAGACCCAACTACGCCCAATCGAACCAATCTGTGTCCGTTCCTCTCCTGATAGAAGGAAATTGGATTTGAAGACCTTATCTCCGCTGATCTCCAAGGTCCAATTTGGAAGATTGGTAATCTCTTCTTTCCAGCCATCAAAATAAATTTCCGCACGTTTTAAAGAATAGCTACCAATGTGGTTTTCTGTCACAGAATCAAACAGAGAACCTGTAAGCCAACCTGTTACAACAGGATTTGATGAATCGGAATAGTCCTGTTCCACAGATAAATGGTAGTCAAATGAATTTCCAAAATTTCCCGAAGTTGGTCGAATATCAAAGTCCAACTGAGTTGTTCCAGACGAGATTAGACTAGAATTTGAAGTTTTTACTTTTATAGCACCATTTTCACCAACATAAATCTTGTCAGATTTTTTTAACTCCAATAAATTTGGCAGGCTATAGGCTGGATTCTCAATCTGGAATAAATACCCTCCAAAAGCTAAGAAATACTCATTAAAGGCTCCAGAAGCCAGACGATTTAGGTTCAGGTAACCATGCATATAATCTTTGACCGTAAAGGTCAAATCTACCTCACCTGTTTCCCACTGGTCTGTACTGAAATAAAAACTATCTCTTTCATCAAATTCAAAGGCAGTACCACCTAAAGCTTGTACATTGAACACCCTATCGAATTCCAAAGAAACCGTTTCTGTATAACTCTGCTCACTCTTTTTCTTTTTCAGCTCTGCCAAGTACTCGGGACTTATTTTCACCTTATAGACCAACTGATCTCCCACTTGGAGCTTGTGCAAGACCCTATTGTGATAAAAGCGCCCCGAATCATCGGGAAGAGCGTTGATGGAGTGGCTCCAGGATGGGTCAAGAGCAGCCAGTTCACTTCGGCTACCGTCGGTACCAATATGGGTTAGGGAAGTTATTTCAATGTACTTATAGTCTTCATCTAGGACTGTCACTGTCGGCATCAGTTGGGCCAACTTATTCCTATTGGCTTCACTAATTTCTACCTGTTTCTTCCAATCTTTTGTAGAGAAATAACCATAACTGGTATCAAATGCCAGCTTCTTCTCTCCAGCCTCAGAAAACTTCTCTGCAATATGAAGTATGGAACGTCCTGTCTTTTTACCCGACTTATCATACTCGGCACCAAAAAAGCCATAAGAAAAGTCTTGTAGCATAACCCCATAAGAAACTTCCGGCAGGCTGTCATAAATCAGGGTATAAACAACATTTTCCCCTTTTTTCACGGTCGTCTTATCAACCTTAACCTCTACTAGATTTGGCTCTACAAATTGCGTATTCGTTTCAGCATAAGGTTTAATCACAATATCTGACAGATTGTTTATTTTCTCAAGACTAGCCGCATCCAATTCGTAGGGTTTGCTTTCCAAATCTGTCAAACCGATTTCCAGGCGATAGGTTCCAGCAGGTACTTCTCTAAAGTGAGCATAGGCGGTTTGGGTAGTTTCTGGGATGCTGGTATCAATTTCAGTACCAATAAAATCACCATTAAACCGATAATGTGGATGCTTCTCAATCGTTGCTGTTTCAACATAGGCCTCTCCACTATCTTTATTGATTAGCTTATGAGTAACGACTGCTGGTTGCTCAACTTGCTCAAAAGTAATTTCCAGACCGACGTTCGCCTTCCTGTACTCCTGCTCATCCTCTGCATTCACAGCAATATCCGCTATGATTGGAGCAGCTTGTTCGGATGTTTCTATGATCAGTGTTCTTTCCTCTGGCACACTTCTCTCTGTTGGCACCCCAGCTTGCTCTCCCTCTAGTTCAGAAAGACCTGCCTCGACTTCCGTCTGTGGTGCAACTTCTACAGGAGTTGGAGGTTCGGTCTGGTCAGAACCTGTTTGTCCTTCTTCACCTACAGTTGGTGCTTCGGTCACTACAGAGCTATTCTTAAGCTCGGTAACAATAGGTTCTGGACTGGTCTCTTCTGCGTGGACAGACAAGACTTGCCCCATCGTCACCGTACCTACAGCCATCGTCGCAGCCCCCATCAACAACATCAATTTTCGCTGACGTTTATAGGCATACTTGTATTTCTTTTTTCTTTTCATATATTGCTCCCTCTTTATTGTTTGGTTTCACCTATCCCGTCTACTCCTTTCTAGTGGACAGGTATTTTCATCTATTATTATATATACCTCCCCCGAAAATGCAAGAAATTATCGGCTACCTAGCCAAAATTTTTGTAAAAAACGAACAAGAAAAAGCCAGCTCCCTATCACAAAGAAACTGGCTAGCAAATGATAGTCATTTCGTTCATCGTTGATTACTCGGTTTCCTTATTTCCAACTTCAAATAGTGTCATCATTATTTGAACTCCCCTTGCCTGATTTTGCAGAAGTGACTTGTTCCACTCTTTTATCTCCCCAGTCCATTGACTGGGCAAGTAATCCGAGGGATTGTTTCAAATCAATAACTAAAAATAAGAAAGCATAGCGGAAACCATTTGTTGGAAGGAAGATATTCTGGAACAGGCAACATCTTTATCTGGTTCAACGACACAAGAAGAGTTGTGAGATACAAGATTCTAAAATTGTTTGAATAGACTGGACCTTGGGAAAACTCCTTTTTGACTTTAGCCTATCACTTTATTGAAAAAAGACCCTATCCAATAAATATTGGAGTAGGGTCCTTAACTTAATGGTATTGAGGCTCAGCCTCTTTTTAATCACGATTTCCTTCAATATCCACTACGACATAGCGGTTTGGTTCGCTACCTTCTGAATAGCTTGTCAAACCATCCATTTTTGAAATGATACGGTGGATGATTTTACGCTCACTGCTTGACATAGGGTCTGTATGGTAGGCTTCTTGCTCAGCCAAGACACGTTCAGCCAACTTTTGTGCATAGCCTTGAAGCACTTCTGCACGGTGTTCTACATAGTCATTCACATTGATAGTAATGTAAAAATTACGTTCATAACGGTTGTAGAGGAAATTCTGAGCCAATAGTTGCAAAGCCTTTAAGACTTTTCCGTGATAACCGATAACACGACCTGGTTCATTGGTATCCACTTGAATATTGATTGTACGGCGATTATGACTTGTATCAATACGTGCCTCAACATCCATATCATCCAGAATTTCTTGTACATAAGCTGTCACTTCTGAAACAACTTGTTCAATATCATATTGTTGCTCAATTTTGATATCCAGGTCTGTAAATTCGTCCTTGGCAACTGCTTCAGTAGCCGGTTCTGAACCTACTTCTTGTACAACTGGATCAGGTGCTACACTAGCTAATAATTCATCGGAAAGAATTTCAATCCGACCTGTTTCTTCCAAAATCGTTGTCGCTTCTTTTTCATTTTTCAAAATCTGCGCTTTAATATCATCATCAAGCGTTTGACCAGACTTTTCAAATTCTTTCACCGCTGCAACAACTTTTCCTAGGTCAATCGTAGCCTCTGAAACGCTTTTTACTGGTTCATTGAGGTCATTAATTTCACTTGGAACGCCACGAACTGCTTTCTGATTAGCCTTAACAACCGTTGTTTCATTGATGACATCAATATCCACAATCGCTGGCTTTTTACCGAAACCAAGGAAACCTTTTTTCTCACGCGCAACCACAGTAATATGTGCTTTTTTTCGAGGAATATTTAGCTCTACCAAGCCATTCTGGATGGCCTCTTCAACACTTGCTCCTGTAAATTTCATCTTCTCTCTCCTAGTTTTCCTATTTCTTTTTCTGTGCTTTTTTCTGTGCCCGTCGAATTTTTGCCTGACGTTCTTTTTCCGCATCAATTTTCGCTTGACGCTCTGCTATTATTTTAAACGGATTATTGAACACCAAGGTTTGAGCAACCTGATAGGCATTTGACACTGTCCAATACAAAGCCACCCCACTAGCAGCTGCCACAGCAAAGAAAAAGATCATCACAGGCATGACATAGGTCATAATTGTCATAGCCATATTCTTCTCAATTGCTGATTTATTGGTCAACCATGAGCTGAGGAATGTAAACACTGCAGCCAGAATCGGCAAAATAAAGAACGGATCCGGCTCCCCAAGATTTAACCAAAGGAAGTGACCTACTTTCAAGGCTTCAACACGTGTCAGAGCTTGAAAGAGGGCCAAAAGGATTGGCATTTGAATGAAGAGCGGAATCATGGACGCTCTCATGCTGACGCCATTCTCTTTGTAGAGAGCTTGCGTTGCTTCATAGAGCTGCTGGCGACTTTCCATATCCGTTCCTGGATACTCCGCTTGCAACTTTTTCAGCTGAGGTTGAAGCTCCTGCATCTTCCGTGAGGAATTCATCTGTATTTGGAACAAGGGCAACAGAAGGGTTCGAATTAAAATGGTAAAAAGTATAATACCGATTCCAATTTGACCGTTGATAGATAGGAACTGAATAATGCTGGCAAACCAGTAAATTAATCTATCCCACGCATCTGTAGATTGACTGGTCACTGGCCCTGTTCCGCAGGCTGTTAAAACAATTAGAGATACTACCAGTAGACCTGCCCATTTAACTTTCTTTTTCAATCACAACACCTTCCTGGTATAGTTTAGCTAGTTTCAAAACATGGATGAGGTTTTGCTTCATTTCTTGATAGGACAATTCCTCTACACCTTTTCGAGCAATGATAACAAAGTCATCTGCTACCAGTTGATGTTGGCATTCAATTAAGATGTGACGAATCCTGCGCTTAATTTTATTTCGCATGACAGCGTTTCCCAATTTTTTGCTGACAGATAAACCTACTCGGAAATGCTTTTGCTCTTTAGGTAATCGGTAGACAACAAACCTCCGATTGGCGACATTGTTTCCTTTTGTAAAAATGTCATTAAAATCTCGTTCACGCTTGACACGATAGCTTTTTTTCAAACTGCCTCTCCATCTTCCAAAATTACTTCTATTATACCATAAAATTCAAAAAAGCCAATAAACATACCGTTTAGAGGCCTTTCGAAGCGATTATTTGTGCTTTTGCCTGCTGAATTTGCCAACGAATGGATTCAAATCCAGTTCCACCTAGCGAATTTCTGCGCGAAACTGCTGTTTCAGATTCTAAAACTGTATAAATATCCGGTCCAATGACAGGCGACAGCTCTTGAAAACGTTCCAAAGGAACATCCTGTAAATAATAGCCTGCCTTGCTACATTCCAAGACCAGTTTTCCAACAATCTCATGCGCTTGGCGGAAGGTCAAACCCTTGTTTGCTAGATAGTCTGCCAATTCAGTCGCATTGGAAAAATCCTTCTCTGTCGATTGAGCCATCCTTTCCTTATGGACCGTCATCGTTTTCAGCATATCTGCCAAAATATCGATAGATACTAAAATCGTTTCCGCACTATCAAACATGCCTTCCTTGTCTTCCTGCAAGTCCTTATTATAGGTCAACGGTAAGGATTTCATGACTGTCAGTAGGCCAACTAAGTTTCCATAAACTCTACCTGTTTTCCCCCGAATCAGCTCAGCCATATCTGGATTTTTCTTCTGAGGCATGATGGAAGAACCTGTTGAAAAGGTATCGGATAGGGTGACAAATTGGTATTCATGTGAACACCAGTTAATGATTTCTTCACACAAACGCGACATGTGCATCATGAGGATACTGGCATTTGACAGAAATTCCAAGATAAAATCACGGTCAGACACAGCATCGAGAGAATTACTATAGGGCTTGGCAAATCCCATTAAATCCGACGTCATCTGACGGTCAATCGGAAAGGTCGTCCCTGCTAAAGCCGCCGCACCAAGTGGGGATACATCTGTATGCTGCATGTTGAATGCAAAGCGCTCACTGTCACGGCTGAACATGTTGTAATAGGCCAACAAGTGCTGAGCAAAGCTGATAGGCTGGGCATGTTGCAAGTGGGTATAGCCGGGCATGATGGTTTCCACATGCTCCTGTGCAAGGTCTAGTAAAACCTGACGTAGGTTGGTCAATTTGTCTACCACTTGAAAGAGGGTATCCTTCAGATAGAGGTGCATATCGGTCGCTACCTGATCATTACGAGAACGAGCTGTGTGGAGTTTACCTGCAACTGGGCCTATTTTCTCCGTCAATAGACTTTCGATATTCATGTGAATGTCTTCGTTACGAACATCAAACACCAACTTACCAGCTTCATATTCTGCTAACAATTCTTCCAGACCAGTTTGAATAGCCTGGGCTTCTTCAAGCTTGATAATCCCTGTGGCTCCAAGCATCTGTACATGCGCCAGTGATCCCTGAATATCATACTTAGCCAGTTTTTGGTCAAAGCGGATGGAAGCTCCGAATTCTTCGACCCATGCCTCAAGACTGGCTTCAAAGCGACCACCCCATAATTTCTTTGCTTCCATAAGCTCCTACTTTCTAGCTCTTTTTATGAATTTCCGCATTGACCTTGGTTGGTAATCCCCAAAGCTTGATGAAACCAACTGCTGCATCTTGGTCAAAGGTATCTGCACTGGTATAGGTTGCCAAATCTTCATCATAAAGGGAATTTGGAGATTTCCGAGCAACTACTTTTGCTGACCCCTTATACAATTTCACTTTTGCGGTGCCATTAACAACTGCCTGGGTCTGAGCAAGATAGGCCTTCAAGGCATCTGTTGCAGGATTGAACCACAAACCATTGTAAATCAAGTTAGAGAGTTCATTTGAAACAATCGGTTTGAAATGCGATACTTCCCGCACCAGGGTCAAATCTTCAATTTCCTTGTGGGCTGTCAGAAGGGTAATGGCTCCTGGACACTCATAAATTTCACGTGACTTGATTCCGACTAAACGATTTTCCACGTGGTCAATCCGACCCACACCATGCTTACCAGCAATGACATTGAGTCTTTGAATGAGATTAGCAAGACTTAGCTCTTCACCATTTACAGCAACAGGAATCCCTGCTTTAAACTCAATATCGACATACTCAGGAGTATCTGGTGCATTTTCTGGTGCAGTTGTAATACCAAAAGCATCTTCTGGCGCTTCATTCCATGGATTTTCTAAAACTCCGCACTCATTGGCACGACCCCAAAGGTTTTGGTCGACTGAGTAAGGACTGTCCAGGTCAGCTGGGACTGGTACACCATTTTCCTTGGCGAAGATAATTTCCTCTTCACGCGCCCATTTCCATTCACGGACAGGAGCCACGACTTTCAAGCTTGGATCCAGGGCTGCAATGGCTACCTCAAACCGCACCTGGTCATTACCCTTACCAGTACAGCCGTGAGCGATAGTGGTTGCTCCTGTCTTATGAGCCATTTCCACCAACTTTTTAGAAATCAAGGGACGGCTGAGAGCCGATACCAGCGGGTATTTTTGCTCATAGTAGGCATGGGCTTGCAGGGCTGGTAGGACATATTCTTGGGCGAATTCTTCTTTTACATCCAATACATGGGACTCAATAGCACCGATTGATAAGGCCTTATCATGAATAAAGTCGAGGTCCTTGCCCTCTCCAACATCCATACAAACCGCAATGACATCATAGTCTTTCTTCAACCAAGCAATTGCAACTGAAGTATCAAGGCCACCTGAATAAGCTAAGATTAATTTTTCTTTTGACATAAGCATTCTCATTTCTACTGTTTTTTTATAAAACTTAGTGACTATTATAGTGTATATTTATACTTTTTGCAACATAAATATACACATTTTTAAAAATTTTTTGTAAATTTTCAACCTTGATTTGAAAAGGAATAAAAGAAAAAACTGACCGAGGTCAGCTTTTAGCTCAATAATTCCCCAATCATTCCAATGCGCAAACATCCGCAAGATGCTTGTCTAACACTTCCAGATTTGCTATAATGAATAACCAATCTAAAAAAGGAGTAAAATATGGAAATCTGGAACGCCTACACAGCCGACGGTCACTTGACCGACCATACCCTCACACGCGGAGAAGCCATTCCCGATGGCCTATACCACCTAGTCGTCGAGTGCATCATCCGCCACCGCGACGGCAGCACCCTCTTCATGAAACGCGACAGCGCCAAGCCCTCCTACCCTGACTATTACGAAGCGACAGCAGGAGGCTCGGCTTTATTTGGGGAAATAGCTGAGCAGGCCATTTTACGCGAGGTCCGCGAGGAAACTGGCATTGAGCTGACAGCCCCCCAACTCCGCCACCATACACACTTTGTCGCCCATGATGACCAGTGTATCTTCCACTGCTACTGGGCAGAAACCGACTGGGACAAATCTGCCATCCAACTCCAAGCCAACGAAACCAGCCACTACATCTGGGTCCCACAAGAAAAACTGAAAGATTTCCTAGAAACAGAACTGGTTATCCCAAGGCAGAAAGACTATGTGGAGAGCTTATTTTTAGAACAAGAACAGGGTAAGAGCGAGAATGAAACTCAGTACAACATGAGATAAAAAGTGACTGAGATGGTTTCTCCCAAAAAGAATGCGACCACCTAAGACACGCACACCGCAAGCCAAAAATAAACCGAGAATAAATCCCCAAACTGTCTGCCAGCCCAACAAACTGAGCAATACTGGGCAAGCATATAAAACCAGTAACCAGCTGGGAAGTTGCTTGCGATATACCCAAGCAGATAGCGGCAACAGCCCCAAATAAAGCACAATCAAGCATTTAACAATAAGCATATAGAACTCCTTTCCCCATCAATGTATCATGAGGGGGTAAGGCACTGTCAAGAGGAGATTATGAAAACAGGACAAGTTATGCAACAATTTGGTATCAAACGTGATACGCTTCGCTTCTACACCGAACAAGGATTGCTACAGCCTCAGCTGGTTAACGGTAACTACTACTGGAATGAAGAAGAAATCAACAACCTAGAAAATATCCTAGGACTTCGCCAGTTAGGCCTATCTGTGAAAGCCATTATCCGTATCAAAGAACTTCACGACACAAAATGCGGTAGCCTCGAACAGCTTGAAGAAAACAAACAGGTCATACTGGATGAAATTGTCGACCGTGAAAAACAAATCCTCCTGCTCCAAGAACAGAAGGAAAATCTAGAAAGCCTACTCCAGCAGATTGAGGAAAGATTACAGAATTTATAGCAAAATCCCCGCCGTCACGCGACAGTGGGGACACTTTTATTTCAATCCAACAACTAGACTTGCAATATCAGCTGGTCGGGTTCGGCAACAACCTCCAACCACTTTTGCTCCTAGCTTATGCCAAGCCAGAGTATTGTCCAAAAGGCTGTGGCTATGGTCAGCTTCTTCTTTCCAGGTCTGAGTAGCTCCATCATATACCTCTCCAGAATTTGGATAGGTGACAAAAGGTTTATCTGTTTTTTCTCTCAACCGACTGAGAAAGGCTGGGTAAAGAGACGGTGCTGTGCAGTTTAGACCGACTGCTAAAATCTGCTCTCTGCTGTTTATCAACTCTGCTATTTTCTCAATAGCTGTCCCATCAGAAATCGACTGCCCGTCTTGTGAAGTGAAACTAATATAGGCCTCTACCTCTGGAAAATCCTCCGCCAACAACTCTACCAAGGCCTGTGTTTCGAGAAAATTGGGAATGGTCTCCAAGGCTAAGAGTTCTGCCCCCTGTCCTAAGAGGAGCTCTATCCGACGACGGTGGAAAGTCTTCAATTCCGCTAAACTGATGTTGCCATAATCACCTGTGTACTCCGAACCATTGGCTAGATAGGCTGCATAGGGACCAACATCGCCTGAAATAAGTGGATAAGTGCGATTTGTTTTTTCAGTTTCAGACAAGTCAGCCCAGACCTCGTCTCGAGCCTCCTTAGCCAAATCAACTGTCAGACGAATCAACTTTTCAGCCTCAGCCTGTGACAAACCAGCTTCCGCCAAACCTTCAAAAGTCGCCTGATAGGTTGATGTCGTGACCAAATCCGCACCTGCACGAATGTAATCCTTGTGAATGTCCTTGATTAGCTGGGGATTCTCCAACAGATATTTGGCAGACCAGAGCTTACCTGATACATCATGACCTCGAAATTCTAACTCCGTCCCAAGAGCACCATGTAAAATGACAAACTCTTGATTGTCTAATAATTCCTTAAAACGACCCATACGAGTTTCTCCTTACCACTTTTTAAAGCGAATGTAATGATACACATAACAACCAATCATAAAAGGTACACCAAAGTAAAGACCTGCACGCTGAGAAGGATCCCAACCGATTCCGATGATGGAAATAACCAGCAAAACAACTGTAATCCATGGCAAAGTCGGTGAAAATGGCGTCTTGTATTCCAATTCGTCTACACTATGATTCTTCAAAAATTCACGTCGGAAACCGATTTGTGCAAGCGGAATAGCCAACCAAGCAATGACAACTGCAAAACCAGCGATAGAAACCAAGGCTAAGAAAATAGTATCTTCTGCATAAATTGAGGCAATCAAGGCAACGACAACACCAATCATGGACAAAATCATCCCACGCATGGGAACGCCGTGCTTGTTGATTTTAACCAATTCCTTGCTAATCATGCCCTCATTGGCCAAAGACCAAAACATACGGCTTGAAGCGTAGAGACCTGAAGTGGACGCAGATAAAATAGCTGTCAAAATGATGAAGTTCATAATGTCCGCTGCGTAAGGGAAGCCAATCTTGTCCAAGACAAGTACAAATGGTGCTTCTGTCACACCTGCCTCTGACATGGGAAGTAAAGCTGCTAAGACCACGATGGTCAAAACAAAGAAGATAACCAAGAGACCGATGGTCGATTTAATGGCTTGTGGTACTGCCTTCTTTGGATTGTCAGTTTCTCCTGCGGCAATTCCAATCATTTCCACACCTGAAAAAGCATAGTTAACGGATAGCATGACTGAAATAAAACCAACGAGACCGTTCGGTAGTAATCCTTGGGCTGTAATATTACTGAAGAGCGGCGCAGCATTGGTCCCCTCAAAAGGCAAGACACCAAAAATAGCAAGAGTCCCGAGTACGATAAAGGCTGCAATGGCATAGACTTTGACAGAGGAAAGTGCATCTTCTGCTCGAGCAAACCAACCGACAGACAGCGTGTTCAAACCAAAGACAATGACCGCGAAAATCGTTGCAAAAATCCAAATTGGCACACTAGGAAACCAACGTTGCATGAGTTGAGCTGCTCCGACGAACTGAGAAGCCAGTGCGACTACCCAGCAAAGCCAATACATCCAGGCCACCATAAAACCAGTACCAGGACTGATAAACTTAGTAGCATAGGTATGGAAGGAGCCTGTCACAGGCATGGCTACAGAAAGTTCCCCCAGCGAAAACATAACCAAATAAACCATAACAGCTCCAAAAAGGTAAGCTGCAATAGCTCCGAACGGCCCAGCCTGTGCAATGGTATAGCCCGAACTCAAGAACAAACCTGTTCCAATAACACCACCGATGGACAACATTTGCAAATGACGACTATTCATCTCTCGGTTGAAGGTACCTTCATTTTCAAAATTATGATTTTCCATAAACTCTCCTAAATAGTAATGATTTATTTATGATAACACAGTTTTTCAGAAAATCGTTATACCGTTTTCAACGCGAGTGTTATAGTTATCGGTTATAACAAAATCCCCGCCGTCACAAGACTGCGGGGATTATTGTTCTTACAAACTCTTCAGCATATTATCAATATGCTGGATAGATTTTTCACGGCCGAGTAGGTAAATGGTATTTGGCAACTCTGGTCCATGCATTTCACCTGAAACGGCGATACGGATTGGCATGAAGAGGTTTTTGCCCTTGATGCCAGTTTCTTTTTGGACTGCCTTGATTTGCGGGAAGATGTTATCTGGTTGGAAATCTTCGTCCGTCATAGCTTCCAATTTCTCCTTGAGAGCATTGAGGACCGTTGGAACTGTTTCGCCAGCCATGACTTCTTTTTCCTCATCGGTCAATTCTGGGAAATCAGAGAAGAAAAGGTCTGTCAACGGAACGATTTCATCCACAGAAGACATTTGTGGCTTGTAGAGTTCCACCAATTTTTCTGCCTTGTCTGTCAAACGACCAGCCTCTTCCAAGAATGGTTTGGCAAGGTTGAAAATGGTCTCCAAATCAGCTTTTTTGATGTACTCATTGCCCATCCAAGCCAACTTTTTCGGATCAAAGGAAGCTGGTGACTTGCTGAGGCGTTTTTCGTCAAAGAGTTGGATAATCTCCTCTTTGGAGAAGATTTCTTCCTCACCACCAGGTGTCCAACCCAAAAGCGTGATAAAGTTGAAAACAGCTTCTGGCAGGTAGCCTTTTTTGCGGTAATCTTCGATAAAGGCAAGGGTGTTGGTGTCACGTTTGGACAACTTTTTACCCGTAGCAGAGTTGATAATCAAGGTCATGTGACCAAATTCTGGCGCTTCCCAGCCCAGTGCCTCATAGACCATGAGCTGCTTGGGTGTATTGGCAATGTGGTCATCCCCACGGATAACGTGCGAGATATTCATCAGATGATCATCGATCACTACGGCAAAGTTATAGGTTGGATAGCCGTCACGTTTTTGGATAACCCAGTCACCACCGATGTTGCCACCTTCAAACTCGATTTCGCCCTTAACCATGTCATTCCACTTATAAACACCAGCTTCATTGACAGCCAAGCGAACTGTTGGAACAATGCCAGCCGCCTCACGCTCTGCGATGTAGGCCGCTTTTTCATCTTCAGACATACCAAGGTATTCGTTGATGTAGCGAGGTGTTTCGCCCGCAGCTTCCTGACGCTCACGCTCCGCCGCCAATTCTTCTTCTGTCACGTAAGACTTGTAGGCCTTGCCTTCTGCCAAAAGTTGATCAACATACTTTTGGTAAATATCCAAACGCTCTGATTGACGGTATTGCTCATGAGTTTCTGGACTCTCATCCCAGTCAATACCCAACCAACGCAGGTTTTCAAGCTGAGAACGCTCGCCGTCTTCCACATGGCGTTTGCGGTCTGTGTCTTCGATACGAATGATAAAATCACCGCCGTGATGACGGGCAAAAAGATAGTTGAACAATGCTGTACGGGCATTTCCGATATGCAAGAGTCCCGTTGGACTTGGTGCGTAACGCACACGAATTGGTTTGGTCATGTTTCTCTCCCTGTAAAATTTTCATACTCAATGAAAATCGAATTCAGACTAGGCGACGTAGAAGCAGATAGAACTGAAGTTCATCAAGTCAAGTCAACGACGCCTGAATTTGATTTTCGAAGAGTAGCAATCAAGAACATTATAGCATAGAACACCCTCAGATAACAGAAAAATCAGCCTAGAGAGACTGATTTTGAGGTGTTTTTCTATTTTGAGGTGTTTTTTGATTCCGTGCCAGCCAGTAGAGGACATAGAGGACCAAGAAGCCAGTTGCCGCTAGGAAAAGTCCGCTAATCTGATTGACAGTCAATACCAAGACCAGACCTGATACCAGTAGTCGAGTAAAGGCTTGACCTAGCATAAAATAGGTCGATACCGCTCCGCCAATGGTCGCCAACTGCTCCTCTGGCATAGAATTGACAAACTTAGCGTTAAACTTAGGTCCACTAGCTCCAGAGCTAATCCCCATTGTAGTAAGGAAGAAGAAAATAATTGGCAGTTGATGCAGCAACATTCCCACAAATACTCCCAGTAGAGAGAAGGTGGCTGCTATTTCAAGCGTCACCATGCTGGTCTTTTTGAAGAGAGTAAAGACCAAGGTCGAACCCAAGATGTTGCCGACAAAGAAGATTAGAATGGTCAGGGCAAGGGTGGTCTCAACATTGAGGAAGACAAGATTTGGGTCTTCGCTAATCAAGAGGACAAGAATAGGATAAAGAATCGCTCCGCAGGCGTTGATAATGGGGCTGGTAATCAGGACCAGGCGGAACTCGGGAATCTTGCGCAACTCCACGATGGCTTGCTTGAAAGAGGCTAGAATGCCTGGACCCTTGGTTGCCTGCTCGGGCTGGCTCGGCTGCTCTGCTATTTTCAAAGGCTGCTCCGTCAGGAGTTTGCGAAAGGCTGGCGTCAGTAGCTGCATGATGAGAAGGGCGGCTAAAAAGGTGCCGGCGTTGAGAAAAGCCAGGTTTTGGTAGGAGAGGAGGCCGACCAAGAGGGCAGAGAGGGCCTGAAAGGCGATGTTGAGGAGACTGGTAACGGTCTGGCGAAAGGCCGAGTACTGCTCCCGCTCTTCTTTGGGCGCTACGCGCAATCCCAGAGGTGTATAGAGGCCGTTTTCATAGAAGCCAGCGAAGTCTGCAAAGACATTGAAAGTTGCAGCCACCACGACAATCCAGAGGGCTGGCTCAAAGCCCATGCAGAATCCCAGAATGAGGTAAAGAAGGACACGAAAGAGAAGAGTCAGCTTGATAGTGCCGATTTTGTTGACCGTCTTATCTGCCAGATAGCCCGTAAAGAGCCCCATAAAGCTAGGAAAGATTTCTGAGAAGGTCACAATCGCCAGCGCCAGACGGCTGTTGGGTACCAGCAAGACATAGTTCATCAAGGCCAGATAATAGACAACATCGCCAAAATTGGACAGCATATCCGCCGTCAGTACCCATAGGTAAGTCGCATTTTTCAAAATCTTTTTCATGATAATCCCTTTCTTTTATATAGTTTTCAGAATATTCAGACTCTTTAGTCTGCAGAGGAGCCTGAATAGACTTTCCTCTTGCCACTTTATGCAGAATAAATCGTTAGGTTTGAGAAGGCTAGGTCACCTGTAACAAGGAGGGCCTTTTCTCCCTGCTCAGTCGCATAGTTATTGGTTGTTGACATAGCACTGTCAAGTTCCACCACTGCTCGCCAGTTGGCCGGCAGATAGAGTGTAACATTTGAGAAGGCAGCATCGATATGGAATTCAGCCTTATTGCCTAAAATAACCGCCTGATCAAAGTAAACTGTACTAGATCCGAAGGCTACTTCCACACTATCATGGAGAAAATTATCGTCATGAATGTAGCGGGTTGAAGAGCCAAAAGCTGTATCGCGTCTCTTATCGCCAATCACGCCTGTTCCAAAACTTTTTGTATCAATCATCTCCCTGTTCCTCCTAGGTTTTATCAGTAACTTCAATCCTGCACAAGCTAGTATCGATCCCAGAATTACTGTCCAGGTATCAATGTTCACCCAGTCAAAGTGATTGTTCAAAATAATAAAGACCAAAGTTCCCCACACAAAGCTTGTAACTAACTGTCTTCTAATTATTGCTTTTAGGAGAAGATAACTCCAACCGACTACCAATACTAATTTCCAAAGAGGAAGCTCAATAGCCGGCAAGTAGTCTTGAAACAAGACCAAGCCTGCCAAGACCAGCAGAGCAATTCCTAAACCATATTTTTTCATCTTCCTACCTCATTTCCTGTAACTTTTCTTTAAGCAAGTGGTAATAGTGCCGCGACACATGAACTTCCTTGTGGGTCTTGTAGAAGGCAATTCGACTGGTACCCGAGAAGGACTTATCCAGCGAATAGACCGCCTTGCTGTTAACAATGGTTGACTTGGCCACTCGACAAAAGTAGATCGGCAAGTATTCTTCCAGCTCATAGAGCTTCATCTTGACCTCATAGGCATCGTCGCCTGTATGGGCAAAAATCTTGGCCCCATCCGTTTCAAAGAAGAGCACCTCACTCACGGATAGAAAATACTCACTGCTCCCCTTGTAAAAGACAAGCGAGGGACGGCTAACCTGTTGCAGAGCCCGCTGAATCGCTTCTACTTCTGGTCCTAGCTGACTGGCCCGGATGACCACTTCAACCTGATCCAAGTTATCATCAAATTCAATCCTAACTTTCATAGCTCCCTCCTTTTTGATAGGTCTATTATACCAATTCCAACCACAATTACAAGGGCATTTCAGTAAGTGGTAAAAATCAGCAGGTAAGTGGTAACATCAGACATACAAAAAACCAGCCGAAGCTGGTTCCATCTTAAAAAATCGCATCCAGCAATGATGTGCTTCCACCACCACCGTCACCACCTGCACCGACAATATGATTGCCAATGACCTGAGCAAATGTCTCAATGTTCAAGCTCTGTACATAGATTTCTCCATAACCTGTAAAGGTATTAACGATTCCTTCACCTGTACCGATAGATTGGAGGAAACCATTTTCCATATGGATATTGTAGTCCAAATCACGACTCCAAGCAACCACATGAGCATTGTCAATGGTGATACTTCCACCATCCAAAGTTAGCTTCTTAATAGAACCAAACGCATTCGCCAAAAGTGTGCCATGCCCCTCCGTAGTCATCACAAAGAGACCACCCTGACCACCAAAGAAAGCTTTCCCAACACTCTGGCGTTCCATTTTATATTGAGCAGAACCATCAAGGGCAAGGAAAGCACCATCATTGAGGCGGTATTGCTCTGCCCCCAGTTCCAAGGCAATAACCTGACCTGGCGTTGAAGGCGCAAGTGCAATTTTTCCGTCGTCACTATTGGAAATGGCTTGCGTGACAAACATAGATTCGCCTGATACCATTGACCGACCGATGGCCCCCATCAATTTACCAAAACCTGAACCACCACGCGCATTGAGCTTAGTATTCAAGGTCACACTCGGCGTATGGTAGACCATGCTCCCTTGTTGAATATAAGCTGATTCACCAGCTTCCAAGGCGATTTCCACCAAAGGAAACTGCATATTACTATCGATAGTATATTTCATCCGATTGTCTGACATAAGAAGGTCTCCTTGTTTTTTGTGTCATTCCTATAACACAATTCTACAACTAAAACAAAACCCTGTCAAGTATTTTTATAAAAAAATATGGAAAACTGCACTATCAGTTCCCCATTTTTATTATATAGTCTTTCAGTTTGCTTTTAGTACTAGGCAACGAGCTGCATGGTTGCTTCAATAGTCCAGCGTACTGTTGAAGGTTGGAAATCATACTTACGATAGTAAGTAACATTAGTGGAGTACAGCAAAGCGAGTTCAAATAATCACAAATTATTTGAATCTGGAAATAAGGAAACGGAGTTTCCTCATACGTCGACGTAATAAAAGATAAACTGAAAGACTAGATAACTTCTGTCATACGGCCCGTATCTACATCGTAAACCGCACCGAAAATTTCAACGTCATCGGGGATAAGCGGAGATTGTTTCAAGAGAGCAATATCCTCCCTCACACTTTCCTCAACATCGGTAAAAGGTAGGAAGTCCTGACCGCTGACATCAACCTGCAAATCCCGCTTGAGTTGGGCCGCAAAATCCTCATTGGTAAAGGTCTGGGCACCGCAGTCTGTATGGTGGAGGACAACGATTTCCCTTGTGCCGAGCTGCTGCTGGGAAATGACCAGCGAACGAATCATGTCGTCTGTCACGCGCCCACCCGCATTCCGCAAAATGTGAGCATCACCCAGAGCCAGGCCCAAGGCCTGCGCCACGTGAAGCCGTGAGTCCATACAAGTCACGATAGCCACCTTGGTCTTTGGACGAAGAGGCAAATGGTAATCACCATGCAGGTCAACATAGGCCTTGTTGGCCTTCATAAAGTTTTGAAAATAAGACATAGGACCTCCTTGTCTGATGAGAATTTCTGAAATTTTCAGAAATAGGTTAGACCTAGCTTATCACATTCCCGACTATTTGTCGCAAAAAGAGGAGCGACTAGCTATCACTCCCGAATATTCTTGTCACTTAAACACTTTCTGCAAGACTTCGCCAATGGTGGTCACGCCGATAACGGTGATTTCCTTGGGCACCTTGATACCTGTCAGAGAATTTTTTGGGGCATAGACCTTGGTAAAGCCCAATTTAGCGGCTTCGTTAATCCGTTGTTCAATCCGATTGACACGGCGGATTTCACCTGTCAGACCGATTTCGCCTATAAAGCACTCTTGTGGGTTGGTAGGCTTATCCTTGTAACTGGAGGCAAGGGCAACTGCGACCGCCAGGTCAATAGCTGGCTCATCCAGTTTGACACCACCTGCTGACTTAAGGTAGGCATCTTGGTTTTGGAGGAGCAGGCCTGCCCGTTTTTCCAAAACCGCCATAATCAAGCTAGCACGGTTGAAGTCCAAGCCTGTAGTGGTCCGCTTGGCATTGCCAAACATGGTCGGGGTCACCAGGGCCTGCACTTCGGCAAGGATAGGGCGGGTGCCCTCCATGGTCACGACAATCGCAGAGCCAGTCGCCCCGTCCAAACGCTCTTCTAGAAAGACTTCGCTAGGGTTGAGGACTTCGACCAAACCCTGCGACTGCATTTCAAAAATGCCGATTTCGTTGGTGGAGCCAAAACGGTTTTTGACCGCCCGCAAGATACGGAAGGTATGCTGCCGCTCACCCTCAAAATAGAGGACTGTATCCACCATGTGCTCCAAGGTCCGCGGTCCAGCCAGGGTTCCTTCCTTGGTCATGTGGCCGACAATAAAGGTTGCGATGTTGTTGGTCTTGGCAATCTGCATAAGTTCATTGGTCACTTCACGGACCTGACTGACAGAGCCTTGCACGCTAGAAATGTCAGGGCTCATAATGGTCTGGATAGAGTCGATAATCAGGAAATCTGGTTTTATCTTCTCAATCTCGGTCCGAATGCTCTGCATATTGGTCTCCGCATAGAGATAGAACTCGCTGTCGATGTCGCCCAGACGCTCCGCCCGCAACTTAATCTGCTGGGCAGACTCTTCCCCCGACACATAGAGGACGGTGCCAATGGTCGAAAGTTGGGTTGATACCTGTAAAAGTAAGGTGGATTTTCCGATTCCTGGATCGCCTCCGATCAGGACCAGACTGCCTGGGACCACACCGCCACCGAGGACACGGTTGAACTCCTCCATGTTGGTCTTGGTGCGGGCCACTTGAATAGAGGAAACTTCATTGAGTTTCATGGGACGGGTCTTCTCACCTGTCAGGCTGACCCGCTCGTTCTTGACCTCAGTGACTTCCACTTCCTCGACAAAGCTAGACCAGGAGCCACAGTTTGGACAACGGCCCAGATACTTGGGTGAGTGGTACTCGCAGGATTGACAGACAAAGGTTGTTTTTTTCTTAGCGATGATGATTTCCTCCTATAGAGTGTATTCTAGGATTTCGCAGTAGGCTATGGTTTCTTTAGGGACAAACTGGCGTATCAGCATACCGTGACAGACGATAACGATTCGGTCATAGGCTTTGTATTTTTCAAGGGCCTGTAAAAATCGCTCTTTCATCTCCGCAGCAGTCTCATAGCGAACAGGTGAAGACTCAGGCACCGCTCCGCTATTTTCCCAAAATAATCGATGAGCTAAGACAGCCTCATCTTGACTAGCATTTTGCCCCGTCAGGTCTGGTCGCCACTCATGAAAAAAGGGCTCAACCAGAAGAGGTAGTTGCTGGGCATGAGCAATGTAAGTTGCAGTCTCCAAGGCCCGCGTGACGCTTGAAGCGATAACCACCTGAGCATGAGCAAAAACAGAACTGCTGGCAACTTTCTGGGCCAAAGCCCTTCCCTTTTCAGTCAGGGGAGCCAGATCCCGTCCAAAACCTGCGTACAGCCGAGGGTTATCATGCTGGTCAAACATACTGTAGTCAGGCTCGGAATGCCGCACAAAGAAAATCTGCATAGTAGTCTATTTCCCCGTCGAGCCAAATCCGCCCGTCCGAACGCCGTCGGCCTGGTCGCCGTCAGCCAAGAGGAAGGGGGCAAAAACAGCCTGTACGATCCGCTCGCCGGCTTCCACCACGACAGTTTCCTCTGTGATGTTTCGCATCTGGGCAAAGATATGACCTTCATTGGCTGGATTGCCATAGTAATCGCCGTCGATAACCCCAACCGAGTTAATCAAAACCAGCCCCTTTTTGCGAGGGTTGGACGACCGGTCGTAGAGATAGAGAACCTCGTTGGCCTGCATATAGGCCTTGACACCCGTTGGCACCAACTTAATCTCACCTGGCTCCAAGCTGACCCTCTCCGCAGCCTTTAGGTCGTAACCTGCTGCGTGGGCTGTCTCACGTTTTGGCAATAAATTTTCATCAGTAAACTGGCTGACCAGTTCGAATCCACGGATTTTCATAATATTTTTTCTTTTATCCTTTCAAAACGTTGATTTAATAAGGTTTCTAGCACCTTGTAAAAAGTTGTTTTTGTAATTTGTGGACCTTTTTGTACACCTATAGACTATTTATGGCTTTTTCGTAATATGAAACAGCCTCTTTTTCTTTATCTTTTGATAGGTGCCCATAAGTGTCTAAGGTCATTGAAATGTTAGAGTGACCAAGGCGGTATTGGAGCTCCTTGTAACTAATACCAGCGTTCAGCAGTAAACTAGCGTGGGTATGGCGGAAAGCGTGGCAAGTAAAGCGAGGAATCCCCAGAGCCTTACAACGGTTATTTATAATTTGTTGGAATGAAATTCTAGGGAGATACTCCCTTACAGTTGTTGCGAAGACCACAGAGGGAGCACACGCACCGACATCTAAAAACATCAACCGTTGACGGTTTCGGTATTGTTTCAGCATGAGGGCAGTTTTTTTGTCTATGCTTATGATACGAGTACCTGCCTTTGTCTTTGTGCTTCCAATAATACGCAGTTCCATGCTATAAGTTTTGCCAATTGATATTGTACCAGCTTCTAAGTCAATATCAGACCACTCAAGAGCTGACAATTCGCCAATACGGCATCCAGTAGCGAGTAATAACTTAAAAATAACGAAGTAATAATAATCTTTAAATTTTTTACTTGCCAATTCCTCAGCATGTTCAAGAAACAGTTTTAAATGTTCAGGCTTAATAAACTTGACCGCCTCACGTCCCTTTTTTTGCTTTTTAGGTAAGATAACGTCACGAGCTGGATTTGTTACCAGAACTTGCAACAGTACCCCATGTTGTAAAATTCTGTTATTGATTGAATGAATAGCTTTAAAATTTACTAACTTAGGAGCCAGACCATTAACAAACTGCTGAATAGTGGCTGGTACTATCTTATCTAGTTTCATTCCTCCAAATATTGGGATAAGGTGGTTATATAGTTGCCTTTTGGTTACTACAAAAGTCTGAGGCTTTACTGTTAACTTGTAACTTTCTAGCCAAAAGTCAGCTAATTCTTGATAGGTTTTTACTTCTACTTCCTTTTTTACCGTTGAACCATTTTGGGCAAACTCAATAGGTGCGTGCTTGGCCTTTTGCTTCACCTCTTTTTTTGTCCTACCCGTCACGCTGGTTTTTACTTTCTTTCCTGTAATGGCATCTACTCCTAGATAGACACTTGCACGGTAAACAATGCTACCGTCTTTTTTTGTTACTTCAGTAATTTTCATGATCATAAACCTTTCTAAACATCAGCAGGCAAGCCGTAAAGGTTTTATATCATGCGCAGGGCTGCGAGAATAGCCCTATTTTCGTTTGTTTTTGGTTTGGTAGGGGGTAAATATACCAGTAAAGAATAATATGCGAATATGGTCTTTATATGGTGTTTATCACATATCATCAAAAAGTGAAAGTTGATTTTCGTCCGGTTGTTTATCTAGTTGTTTATGCTTCCTTTTTAAATCTTGGATACTTTCTTGAGGTGTAGGAAGATTTTCTGGCATAGTTGTGCCTAGTTCCTGCATAGTTTTTCTGATTGTTCTACCTACGTTAAAGTGTGTATCGTTAGCTAGATTTTCGTCGTATATCGGCCGATTTCTTAACACTTCATCGGTTTGAGTAGCGCGGAATAAGTTTGCAGCCAATTCAGCGCTACCCATATAATCAAGAATACTTTGTCCCTTTTCTAGTTCTTTTCTATCATGAATATCTTGCATAGACATTCCACCATAGAGACCTTTATATCCAAAATTCTGAAAGTTTCCGTAGTTAGTGACACCCGACATTTTAGCAGCTTCAGCTAATGATTTATTGTGTTCCTTCATCTCTTGGCGAATTGCTAAACGTTTGTGCTCTTCATCGAGTTTGTTGAAATTATCAGCTAGCTCTTGCTGACGGGTTTTAATAGCAAAATATGATTGGCCCAATGCAATGACTTCTTTTCTAGGGTCACCATTTTGGACAATCAAATAGCAGGCATAGCGAGATAGTTTATAATCTTTAATTTCCCTATCTCCTAGAGGGAGCTGTACAATTTTGCTGACCTCGGGAAAATTCATAGCGACGGGGTTTCCAGTGTTTTCACAAGCTATTTTAGCCCGTTCAATGACATTTAAAAAATTGTCCCATTTTGCATACTCTAAAACGGTTTGTAATTCACGGGCATACCAATATTCTATCCCGTCTTCGTCTGTATGCTTGATGTTTTCAAATGCGAGTTCATCATAATGTTGTAAATCGTTCATCGTCTTCCTTTCTAAGATAATAAAATTTAGTAGTTTAGTAATCACGCGCCGAATACTAAGAAATCTTAAGGTCAAGGAACATATAGAAGCTATGATTGCTAAAATATCCAACCTGACAAAACCTAACTTTTTTTCAGCTATTAACAAAAGCTAACTTTTTCAGCTTCCGACAAAATCCGACTTTTTAAAAAAATGGTGGAAAATGGTGGAAAGATTTCAGCAAGGACATTACTAACAGTAAGCCCCCCACAGTCCACCAGAACGCCCCTGAGAGCGTGGAATATCGTGAGAGGGTAAATATACCAGAGAAGTATTTGAACGTGGTGAGGGGGCTACGGTGGCGCGTGGGTTAGTGGTTATTTTTTAGAATAGAAATATAGTTTTCATATTGTTTTTGAAGAATACCGAGGTATTCCCTTGCTTCTCTTGGCACCCTGGTATCTTCTTGCCCAATTTTTAGATTTTTAACACCATCTTCAAAAAATTTTGTAAGAGTTTTTTTATCATTCACTTGTTTAAGATTATTGATATTCCAATTTAGAATCCATTCAAACACATATTGGTCTATTTCTAAATATGGGGCTGTTTTCCATGCGAGAGCAGCGTTATTGAAAGCTTCATCACTAAAAACGTGTCTAGTTGCTTTTCTATCCGCTTTTATATTATTGTAATATTTTTCTAGTTTCTCATCTATCAAACTTTCATTAGTCACATTTGTATGTTCTTCAACTAGGTCAGATTTTGAGACGTTGAAAAAGTTTGCCATCATTTCTATTTTATCAATACGAGGATACGTCTTGGCGTTAACCCAATCAAGAACAGTTGTATATTTGAAGTCTAAAGCCATGGCCATTTGGCGAGGATTTAGACCTTTTTTGTCTAACAACCTCTTTATATTTTCAGCCATGATTTGCTTATTCCCTAGCGACATAATCATACCGCCTTTCTTTTTATCATATCTCAATTATACGGTTAAAGCATACAGAAAGCAAGAAAAAAAGAAAAATGTCAAAAAATAATCAAAAAACGCTTGACAAGTACGGAAATACCGTCTATACTAAATACACGGTTAAACCGTTCATAAAGTAAAAAAGGAGGGAAATAAATGAGCAAGTACACTCTTAAAGCTTTGCGAGCTAATGCAGATATGAAGCAGACTGAAGTGGCTGAAAAGCTTGGTATTTCTACTACTACGTGGAGTAAATGGGAAAACAAGAAACGTTTTCCAACAGTTGACCAGGTAGAAAAGATTTCAAAGCTTTTCAATGTAGCTTATGACGACATTATTTTTTTACCGTAATATACGGTTATACCGTTCATTAGAAAGGAGGCAAGCATGCGGAGGAATTACAGCAAAGTCATTGAAGAGCTACGCAGTGACCATGGTTTGAACTTGGTTGCTATTGGCCAGCGTATTGGAACAGATCCGCGAACCGTTGACAAGTGGGCTACAGGCAAGTACAACCCTAGCCCAAAGAGCAGGCAGAAACTGAACAAACTATACAGAGAGGTAAAACAGAATATGGCAACACAGGTAAGTATTTTTGAAGAAGTTAATGAAAATGGACGCTATTTACAAGTTATCCATACGGATAATTTTCACGGACACCCGCTAGATGTTTACGGCGATTTTGAAAATCCGTTATTCATGGCTAGAGAAGTGGCTGAAATGATTGAGTACAGTAAAACAAGTCAAGGGTACTACGATGTTCAATCTATGCTAAGAAAAGTTGATGAAGATGAAAAGATAAAGGGTATCCCTTTAGAGGGTACTACGGAAACTTTCCGTAGCGGGCAGACGATGTGGTTTTTAACCGAGTACGGACTATATGAAGTGCTTATGCGTTCAAGCAAACCAAAAGCTAAGGAATTCCGAAAAGCAGTCAAGCAAATTTTGAAAGAAATCCGAACACAAGGCTACTACATGCAAGGCGAACTAATTCAAGACCAACCGACCCAGCCAGTTATCGAGTTAAATTCTGACATGGCTTACATCAAGAGCAGGCTAGCAGAGTTGCAGAATATGGACAAGATGGCAGACATTAAGGTAGGGCTAGCGAAAACTTACCGAATTGCTGAACTCATGGAAGATTAGGGAGACCACTAAAAAACGCACCCCAAGGCGCGTGAGAGCAACAAAAAAGGCTTAACAGGGACCAACCAGAAAAGCCTTTCAACCAAGAACTAAAACACAAATTACAAGCAGGCAAGCCGTAAGGGTTTTAGTAAATGTTTTATAGCTAGATTATAGCATATCTAGGACACTTTGACCAGACACAATAAAAAAAGAGGTAAAACAATATGACAGAAAACACTAACGGGCTAAAGGCTCTAGCGGAGTATTCACAGCAACAGCATACCCCTAGCGTACTATTAACCGTCAAACAGCTAGAGGAATTAGGAAATGAATTAAACGACATCATGAATGCGCTAGAAATGAATAATCTAACGCTTGAAGGGTTGCAGTTTATCCAGGACAATGATGCAACAAGGACCGCTTGGCACCTAAGAAAATACATCAGTATCGCTTACAAGCAAAACGAAAAGTTATATGATCGTTTGGATAAAATTGCCTTTTTACTTTTGAACAATGGCAACGCTAAAGAATTGGGGGCTTTGGAACATGATTGAAGAAATGACAATCGAAACAGCTTTGACGCTGATAGCAATTATTACACCGCTGAACATGTTTCTATGGTTTCGCGTTGGTTTGGGTACTTTCCAATCCCCCGACAAGTCCAAAACAGAGCCAGAGGGTAAACATAACAGACGGCTAACAAATGCGAACTACGGGGCTTATATTCAATCACAGGGCAGATATTACAATTAAGGAGAAACCATGCTGACATTTAGAGAACTTGAACACATTGCTGAAATTATACTCAAACACACTACACCAGAAGAAATGCAGGAGTATCTTGATATGGATCATGAGGGGAAATGGTTATGGACAAAGAACAAAATTGCTAGTTTGGAGGTGCAGGCATGACAGAAAACCAACTACCACCACACCTATACAAAGTTTTCAAGCTGTTACCACTTGGAATGGACTTGCCTATCACGGGGACAGATATTGAACGTCTGACAGGCCTAGACATCCGAACCATTAGGGAGCATATACGCCAGCTTATAGTCGATTATGGTATTCCAGTATGTGGCGGACGAGATAACAAGCACGGAGGCTACTATATCCCCCAGAATGAAACGGAGCGACTTGCTGGAGTGTTGCCCTTACAGCGACAATATGACCAGGAGCATAAGCGAATACACGCGCTTTTGACTGCTGACTTAGAAGACTGGAGGAAGTATAGAGATGGTTAACATACTATCACGAGAGGCAGAACTGGAGTTACTGGAGAAGGTAGACAGACATCTGGATAAGCGCCTGGAACTTGAGAAACAACAGCTAGAGCGGTTTGACTTGATACCAGCCGATGAAGTAGCTGACAAGTTAAATGTTTCAGGTACTACTTTGAGAAATTGGGAGAACGTTGGGCTACAACGGTATCAGTCACCATTTGAGAATAGCAAGAAAGTATTTTATCGAGCGAGTGACTTATACAGGTTTTTGGCTGTTGAGTGAGTAAAAAGGGTAATAAATTTTGAGATTATCCAAAGAAACTCAATAAAATCAACGGATGATAGCACTTAATTTTATAACAATTTCAAATAATGGAGGTAAGAATGGCAAGATATAGCATACACCCAGCAGACAGCGGCGGACATTACCACAATATTAAACTTTACAAGGACCGTCGCCCAACCTTTGAGCAGGTCAAGGAGCAGCAACGTTTGAAGAAACTCAAAAAGAAACGGAGGAAGTGACATGTATAGCTTAATTGAAATCACCATCAGCAAGGAGAACATGAAGAAGTTGCCTATCACCGAAACGCAGGCACTTAAGAAAGGGGATTACTACAAGTTCTACTACTTTTTGCCCTTTGATACCTATATGACAGGCTTCATCTATCAAGGGTTGATGGTGACAATCGTCAAAGACTACCCGAAGGAAGTGGACGGTTGGGAGTTGGTCAGAGATAAAAAAATAGCCATGATCAACAATGAACTACTAGAGAAGATGGAAAAGCTGGAACGTCACAACTTGAACAAGATGCGGGTCAACATCGATTACATCTATACTCCAATGCTGACGGAGCTACTGAAATACGGTGTTAACTCACGGGCTGACGTGGCTTACTTGGTTCGAGAGCTGTATATCAACGGTATGGACATGATAGGAGCTATAGAAATCTTTGCTAATCTTACTCAGCGGGGCGACCTAGCAGGCTATTTCTTGCAAGTGGCAACATCATTCTTTGAGGGGGTGACTGTTTGAAACCATTAAAAGAGATTTTACAACTGAATTGGAATGAACAGGAGTTTGGCCAGTCTAAACTAAAGGCGGACTACAAGAAACAACTGTATAACATTGTGGCAGTTGATAGCTTGAATAATGCATGGTACAACGATAAATCTGTATTTATACCAGATAATCGGATCATGTATATCACGGAGCAGAAAGGCACGACAAAGAAATTCATATCCGCAACATTTGAGAAAAAGACCAAGGGCAAGGGTGACAACAAAAAGGATTATATCCATATTACCTACGATAGGAATTTTTCGCCGTTTGCTAAGTTGGTGGTTGATTATCTGCTAGGGCGGTTCGTGTTCTATGATGGCAAGTTATACGATGTAAACAACAAGCAGGCGGTTCTAATGGATGAAATCACCATACAGAACTTATACGGCTTCAAGCGTGATGGGGAATATGTACTAGAAATTCTTTCAGGTATCGCCAGCAATATCAAAATAGAGCCAGTTCGAACGTTACAGCCCTATCAAATTGCTGGAAGTGACTTTATTATTGATTTAAAAGAACACCGCTATTATAGGACTAACCCCAATGAAGAACAGTCCTATTTTAAATATTACCCAGTGGACTACAACACTGCTAAAGATGGGCAGGCGATGGCGGACAAGTTTCTAAAGTATGTTATTGCGGATGAACTTTCATTACACAACGCGACTTTACAAACCTACTACATGGCACAGGTTGCCAGCGGACTACGGTCCAAGACTAATTTTTTTATCGCAAAATCTGGAGTACGGACAGGAAAAGGCTTGCGACACATTGCTTTATCTGGACTATTTAATAAGATTGATGTAGAGCTGGATAACCTCATCTCACGGGGATTTGATGCACTTAATGCATGGGCTTTGTTTTCAGGCGGTGAGATGGCTTTGGCGACCGAGCAGGGCGACATAGTAGGCGACAGGGTGGAACGGGTGCTAAAGATTATTGCAACTGAAAAAACGCACGTCGCCCGAAGTGTTGGAGGAAACCAAGGGCTTGTACAGTTGTCTAGCGTGCTATGTATCGATACCAATAGAAATGTATCGCTATCTGATGAAATGAACGGGCGTAAGGTCCTCATACAGTATCAGGACAGACCAGAGGGCGAAACAGATGCAGAACGTGAAGCCATCTTTGCGGAATATTGGCAGGCTTTCACTCACCCCGATAAGTCGCCTAAGATAGATGGCTGTATTGGTTTCTTGCTGACCAGCTTGGACTATTTCAGGGAGCAAGGGCAGAAATTCGAATGGAAAGCCGTTGAAGTTTTTAATGATGTGGACTTGGATGACTTTCAAATGTTGCTACTAAATGCACTAACTCATCAGAAGTACGTCATTAGGACGGATAACCAGCCAGTTGAAGAGCTTTTCAGAAAAACCTACGGCACTAATGGCATCAAAGCAAAGAATGCAATGGAAACCATCGGAGTTGGGTCAAAGCGTAAAAAAATAAAAAATAGGTTAGTCACTGTTTACGTTGTGAACAACGCTAAACGCTTCACAAGTTATAACCCTGAAAGTGAACAACCTAAAGAATTGAAGCTATTTAGCAACATCGATGACGTGCTTTGAGGTATCAGGGGGGTACATGGGGGTTACATAGCTTTTAAGCAACCCCTGATACCTCACAAACCCAGTTATATCAAGTATCTAGCTATTATTATTACACTAGGTACAGAGGTATACATAGGTTTATATAGGACAAGAAAGAAAAAAGAAAAAATTAGATACAAAATACATATATAAAACTAGCACAAAAACAAAAAAATAGTAAATATATATAGTAAAACCCCTGATACTCTATGAACCACTGTAAAAACTCAGTAAAATCAATGGTTTGAGTGGGGTCACGGGTTTCACATACCCCTGTAAAAATATCAGGGGTCTAAGCAAAAATGGAGGAAAAACATGAAAATTAAATTATTTTATCTAAAATATAGCCAATTATTGGAGGATTTTGAAAGTGAAGTAAATGACTTCATGGCAACTGTTGAAGTGGTTGACGTGAAATACACCGAAGCAACAGCAGGGCATTATGAAGATTTAGGAACAAACACAGGGCTGTTGGTCCTATACAAATAACAGAAACGGAGAATAACACCATGACATTACAGACATTTTCAGACACACCGAACACATTCACATTCAACTACACATTCAAAGACTTTGACACTGCACAAGTTGCAGGTCACGCGCTTATGGGCTACATGACTGGAACATTTGACCAACCAGCTATTGAAGTCTATTATGACAATGACAAAGCAGGCGGATACATGAACCGCTTATCAGTGGAGTATGTGGCAGATACTGAACTTGTTGAAGTGTTCCAGCGGATTTGTGACAGTTTCAAGGACTATTACAACAATCCTGAAGCAGAAACTGACATTGAAGGCCAGTACCGCCTGGAGCGCGTGGAACAGCTCAAACAGTCAGAGAACTTTGATAGCTTACTAGAAAGGGCAGTAACTTACGAACTGGAGTTGATAGACTATGCGGAACGGTTGCTAAGTGATGAACCTGTTCCAATGGATAGCGAAATGGCCTACATGACATTGAACTTGATAGGCGGTAAGGGCGTAGGGTTGTTCAAGTCACTAGATGAAGCGAACGAATACAGCGGACTTGCATATTATAATGCAGATACAGAATAGCAGAGAGGCACTAGCCTCTTTTTGTGCTAAGATTATAGAGGAATAGCATGGTAAAAAATAAAGGTGGTAGACCAACCAAAATGACACAAGGAACGGTAAAGAAATTAGAGGAAGCGTTCTTAAGAGGTTTAAGCGATGAAGAAGCTTGCTTGTATGCGAATATTTCAAAACCAACTCTATACGATTATTGCAAGAAAAATCCACAGTTTTCTGACCGAAAAGAGCTACTGAAACAACGACTAAAGACACGGGCTAAGTTAAATATATCTAACGCTATAGAAGACGGGGACGTGGCTATTTCAAAATGGTACTTAGAGCGGAAAGATGACGAATTTAAGACCAAGACAAAACTTGAACATGATGGTACGGTATCCGTTGCACCTCATAATCCATTTGAAGATTTGACGGTTGAAGAGTTACGAGCCATCATTGCTGAAGATGCGGAATAAATACTATTAAGCCAATAGTTTTGGGTTTTTACAGTATAGGGGTATTTTTTGAATGAAAGTATTGTATATAGAGATATTTACCAGAGCTATGAAAAAGAAAGGAATAACTCAGGGGAAAGCTGAATTAGACGGTTAGCCCTTGACTATTGACTTAGACAACCTTTTTATTGTTATGGGTAGAGATAATTTTGAATTGGCCAGAATACCAGGGGCAAAAGGCGGTTATAGGTATTTCTTTCTTTGCCCTGATTGTGGTAGGCGGTGCAGAAAACTCTATAAGCGGTATTTGTTCTATGCTTGCGGGAATTGCCAACAAGTCCATAAGCAGACACTAAACCGCAGCAAGACAGATTGCCAGTACTATTGGGAACTGGCCCTAAGAGAGGCTAGGAAGGTTGAGCCAGGTTGGACCCCTAAGCGTGGTGGATATATGTTTGATGGTTTCCCCAGTCGCCCCAAAAGAATGAAACGTGATAAATACTATAAACACTATCAAAGGTTTTTGAACTATGTTAGAAAAGGGGATAGCTATTGGCTGAGAGGGTTATCTAGGTGAAGTACTTTGATAATTTTCAAAACAAACAAATACTACAAACGTTCGCTTTACAAAACAAATAAATGCGGAACGGTTGGGAGCTAAAAGGCTAGCATTATAAAGTATTTACGAGGTTATAAGTTACACCCCTTAAGCGCAAAAATACGGAACGTTTTTGATTTTTTCAAAACGACGAATAACCGAACGCTATATAATACTTAAAGTTAGATGAATGAAAATGATTAGGTTTAGGCTAGGTTTGATAAGTAAAAACCAGGGAGGTTTAGGGGAGGCATTCGGACAAATCGGACACCTTAAAAGAGATAAGGTTTAGATAAGGTGGCGCGTGATTGAACCACGAGAAAAGAAAAAAAAGCCAATGCGCTAGCACTGACCGTTGTGAGTAAAAACCTAAAACTATTATATCACACGGAGGGCGTATGTTAACTAGACAACAATTACAGGCCTTAGACGATTGGTTATTATCTCAACAAAACATTGATAGGCAGATACGAATAAGACGGCTAGAGCTTGAAACAAAACACGCTGAGAGTAATATCAAGAGCAACAGACCGAATAGGCACGTTGAAACAGTTGCCGTACGCCTTGCGGATGATCAAGTACTGAAAGGGTTGGAGAACTTGAAAAACGCGATACAAGAGCTTGAGAAGTTCCTGGAAGATAAGAATTATAGTGACTTGCTTGTGATATATCAACTAAGATATAAAGAAAAACTAATGTGGGAGGAAATCGAAGACAGAGTAAACCTGAGTAGAAAAACGGTATATCGTAGACGAGAGAGCATTTTGAAACTTTTCGGGGAGTTTGTCGGGGTATATTATGACATCAGTTAAGCAACTAGCAAAAAGAAAGCTGAAAGAGTTTCATAGATGGTGCAGGGTGGCAAACCTATTCCATGAACCGACAGAGAGCTTTGACAATTGGCTTGTACCGTTGCTTGATTATAATCCAGAGGACTATAAGGATAGAAAGCACGATTGGCAACGTGAAGCCCCTGAGGAAGTGAATGAGATAATCAAAGCAGTAAACAGCATACCGCACCAACGACAGAGGGCTATCCTGATAATGTGTTATATTGGCCGTGAAACTACACGGCTACCAGAGCAGGCACAACGACTTGGGATAGCTGAAAGCACATATTACTTGGCTAAAAATGAAGCTTTGCAAAAGTTTGCTGAACTGTATCGAAGCGGAGCGTTATTGCAGTATCTGGATAGTTAAGACTGGAAGCGTTCGGAAATACCCCCATCTTTTTTGAACGGGGATAGGTTTGTTCGGGGTTCTACAACGCCGGCCTCTTCCGTGCACGATTTTCCCTTTTTGAAATTTTTTGGCAACAAAAAACATTTGTTTACAATGCGTGTTATATATTGACAAATGTTTTGAACAAGTGTATAATATAATTAAAGATACGGAAAGGAGATAGCTAATGACCACAAGGCGAGAACTTGAGAAGCTAGCAAAGGCTAAAGGCTTCTACCCGACGGATAAGGGTAAAGGTTCGCACACACTTTGGGAGCATGACGACGGGCGAACAATTCTAATCAGTAACCCGAAACAAAAAGACTACAAACCCAAAACCCTAAACAATGTTCTTAAAGTCCTAAACGAGAAATAGGGGAAGCTCATTCCCCTACCCTTTCGGGTGGTCATTGGCTAACTATCAAATTATGAAATATACTTACCTAGCGCTTTTTGAAGCAGATGCAGACAACGGTGGATATACTATCACTTTCCCAGACTTTCCAGGGGCAATTAGTGAAGCAGATACCTTGAATGAGGCTATCTATAACGCTCGTGAAGTTCTTGAAATCTATACCATCATGTTTGAAGACGAAGGTAAAGAATTTCCAGAGCCTTCTAGTTTTAAGGCTTTGGCTGGTGAGCTTTCTAGCGATGCTGACATCTTGCAGGCTATTTCAGTAGATACTGAACTTGTAAGAGAGCGGGAACGTTCTAAAGTGGTGAACAAGACGGTAACGCTACCTAGTTGGTTGGTAGAGGTTGGGAAAGAAAATAAAATCAATTTCAGCCAACTCTTGCAGAAGGCAATCCGCGAGGAATTGCAAGTATAGACCTAGCCTTCCATACTTTCACACGCGCACCAAGAAAAACCAAGACAGTAGCGCGTGTTCCATGATATAATACACTTATCAGCAAGTAAAAAAGCGTAGCTACTCACTACGCTAGTTCCTTGCCTGCTGAACTCATTAAATTTTTTAGGTTGTCAAACGTTGATTTGATAACCTTTTTTCTATGTAAAATTTGTTCACCTTTATGTTCACCTTCGGGGATAATCTAAGGAAAACTAAAGAGATACTATTTTTCAAAAATCCAGTAAAATCAAGGGTTCATGGAGTTATAATGACGTTCAAAGATAGGTGACTTCTTAATCCACGGATTTTCATATTTGTTTCCTTTCGAGTCTTTATTTTCGGGATAAATCTTCAAGTAATTTTTCAAAATCAGAGTTTATCTTTTGGGTCTTGTTAAAAATTGCATATTCTGACCGAGCTTTCTCCTTGGCTACCTGCCTTGTAATTTGACCATGTCCCTCTAAAAGCTTATAATCTTGAAAGGCTAAAAATCGATCAATGCTATCTGCCAAATCTTTCATGGTCTGAGCCTTTCCTTGCTCAATTTGTCGCTCCAGATAGTCAAAGTAGCCCGAAATACTACGTTCCAGCGATCGAATTTCTTTTTCGTTCAGATAATTTTTAACAACAAGAGCATCCGATTGCAAAATACGTCCATCAGGAGAGTGTTTCCAGGTTACCAACCCCATGTTTACTTTGGTGTGGTCTGCCTTTTCATAAATAATTTCTGCAGCTGTTTTACCTGTAATCGCATAATGAAATTTATTTTGCACATGAGCATAGAATTGCTTAGTCATCAAGCTATTAGCATCATAATCAATCGCAATCTCTGCAAAAATATCTGTGATTTGTAACCAGATTCGTCGTTCACTAGCACGGATAGAACGAACACGTTCTAAGAGTTCGCGAAAATAGTCTTTTTCCAACAAGTTTTCGCCTTGCTTCAAACGCTCATCATCCATGGCAAAACCTTTAATCATGTACTCTCGAAGTACAGTTGTTGCCCACTGCCTAAACTTAGTAGCCTTTTGAGAATTGACACGATAACCGACGGAGATGATAGCATCCAGATTGTAATAGCTAGTTAGATAATTTTTACCATCACTTGCAGTTGTTTCCATTTTGGAAATAACTGAATGCTCATCTAGTTCGCCTTCTTCAAAAATATTTTTCAAATGTTTGCTGATAGCTGGCACCCCAACATCAAACAATCTTGCCATTTCCTTCTGACTAGCCCAAATCGTTTCATCACTGACAATAACACTAGCCTTTTCTTGATTATTTTCTGCTCGGTAAATTAAAAATTGTAATTCCTTCATATTTGCCTCTTTAGTTATTTAGGGCTTACTCCCCACTACAAATTCATTCGCATTTTTCGTCACAAATGCAAAAAGTGTTGTTAAGGGGAAGGCATACTCGTCATCAAAGCAGTCTGCACGTAGCCACACGTCTTGATCAACCTTGCGAAGATAGACACTACGAGGGAAAGTGAATTCGTCTTCCAACCATAGGTCTATTATACACTAATTCATCAAAGCCTGCGATTTTCAGCAAAAAAAAACACCTGACCTACAGGTGCTACAAATATAAACTAGCTCAAGCAGTTCAAACCCCTTCCGAGCCAAAAATCGTCCAATACTCCTCGACTTCCTTCTCCAACTGTTCAACCAGCTCCAGCAAGTCTGCAGCTCGGAGAATGGCAAGCCCCTTATCTACCATCCCTCTATCCTGCTGAAAGATACCCATACGAACATTGGCTCTTCCTATGCAATCAATCCGCATACTTTCCTGAGCTATGGAAGAAACTCTCTCCATTACTGAAACACAACGTTGATACTCCCCATTTTTCAGTAAAACGGTCGATAGATTATAGAGAAAAGCAAACTGGCTAACCTGTACATCTCTGAATTCCTTATACTTGTCCAAGGAAAGCAAGATTTTATCTACAAAGCCTTTCAAATGAAATACAGGAATGATCGGAAGCACCAACCCCAACTTACGAAAATCAGCCAGATACCAAGTGTCTGACTTCTCCAATTCCTTCCAAAGTGCTTGCCCCAACTGTCTGGTTCGCTCCCCATCTCCTGTTTGATAAATGGACAAGATTAAGCGTAATTGTTGCTCAATTCGTTGAACTCGTATATCTTCTTGCTTCTTCAAATACTGCTCTACTTGATATAAAAAATCTTGACAGTTTGATTCAGAAAAAAATTGTCCTCTCAGATTTTCAAAGCGATGGATGATAGAAGATCGCTCCGAAGGCTGATAGGCATGGCAGATATAGTCAAACTCTGCAAAGGTCATATCCAACTGACGGAGGATATGGGAAAAGTGAGCAATGGTCGGGTACTCTTTGTTGTTTTCAATTTTTGATAGGGTCGTCCGTGACAAGGCATCTCCACAAACTTCCTGCTGGCTAAGTCCCTTTGACTTGCGAATCTCTTTTAAGACTGTCCCAAAATCCCATTTCATACAAGACCTCCAAAAAATGTGAGAAATGTTTGCGTTTTCATCAATCGCATTTATTCTATGATACCATAATAGTAAAGAAAAACAAAAATAATGATAGGAGGCACTCTTATGAAAAATTGGAAAAACTATCTCTTGCTTTTAACTTACCTAGCAATCCTCATGGTTCCACACCTCCTAGGCGGTGGCTGGTGGGACTGGCCGTTACCAATTATCAACAAATAAATAAGCTACTACCATCTCACCACTCTGGAAAGGAGGATAATAACTGGAAACTATATGTTGGGTGGAGAGGGTGGGAAAGCTAATCTTAAAAATAATAATACACTTAGAAAGGAAAATTATCATGAAAGTTCAAAAATATATAGCTCTCGGTCTACTATCTATTTCATTAATTCCCAGTACTTCAGTTCTGATGCAATCTAATTCCGTTTATGCTAACGAGATAGTCACAACTACCTCAACAAGAAGCTTGTTAAACACTCTGGAAGAAAAAGGTTACTTAGAAATTGATGATTCTTCAAAAAATGTTAAATTAACAGAAAAATACAAACAAGAAGTATTATCGTCCGTAGATTTAACACAATATCATGTCGAATTCACTGAAAACTCTGTCACAATTGTTCCACATATCCAAGAACGAGCCTTTACAGGTGTTAACAAAATAGTTTATACTTGGAAGGGGTTTGATGTTTATCTAGATAGCACAAATGCTAATCGATTAGCTGCTGGTTTAGGTCTCGGTGCAGTCGCCGCCGCACTAGTACCTGACCCAACGCTATCAAAAGCCCTAGCTATCGCTTTAGGAGCTGCCGCAGGATTAGTGGGATGGAATAACGCTGCTGGCCGTGGTATCATCATCGCTTTCATAGGTTATTTGGGCGACGCTAAACCCCACTGGATTGCTTCTCAATAAATCCAACCCCTTTCTTAGGAGGTGCTCACCATGGTTTACTTGAAAATAATCATTCTCTGGTTTTCTCTAGCCCTTGCATTGTACGGCGACAAGTTCATTCAGAAAGATTTCCCAATTTGGAAAGGGATTTTCCTACTTGTTGCTCTGGCAAGTTCACTTTCTTTTCTATTTTAATCCCACATAGAGTATTTTGGAAAGAAGAACAGTTATGAAACGAACCAATCTCTTTCAAAAAAAATCAATCGTTTTCACTCTGATTGGCCTCCACTTAGTTGTTTTCCTACTTAGTGGACTTCGCTCTTGAATGTTGCACCAACCCTTCAAATGGTGGATTACCCTAGGGATTAGTGTCGGTTTTTCAGTTGCTTATCTCTTAGTAACAAAAAATGACACCTAGTCATACAAAGAAATTGCGAATAAACTACATCAGATGAACATGAAAACATTACAAGAAAATCCATACAAGACTAAATGTATCAAGTTATCTATCTTAAACTTGAAGTCTTGTAGAACACATACTTAAAAACCAGTCAATCACAGATATAGATTGACTGGTTTTTACTGTTCACATTCTTACTCAATGAAAATCAAAATCGGACTATGCAACGCAGATGTAAATAAACCTCTGTTCTTCACATAATTTCCAGTAATCAGACTGAAAACCTTCATTGAAGCCGTTCCATCAACAAGGTCTGGCTCTGATTTTCGAAGGATATTATTCAAACACAAACTGGTTGTGGTAGAGTTCGGCATAGAAGCCATTGAGTTTAAGAAGCTGGCTGTGGTTGCCTTGCTCGATGACTTTTCCGTCTTTGAGGACGATGATTTCATCCGCAAGTCTGGATCTATTTCTCTGGTATAACCCAAAAAAGATAGTAAGTAATAAAGACTGTCAGCAAGCCAAGTCCAATTTTGACAAATAGTACAGGAGCCAACCAAATGGAAATCCCCATGAGTATGTAGATTTGCCAGATAATTTGTTTTTTCCGTTTACGGGAAATGGCTTTGGTTTCAGCATAATCCGCTACGTAAAATTGATAAATTTTTGTATTGCGTAGCCATTTTTCAAAATTTTTAGAGCTTCTAGCAAAACAAAATCCAGCCAAAAGTAAAAGAGGCGTTGTTGGAAGTATAGGTAGAACAATCCCAATCATGCCAATAGCAAGACTAACAAAACCAGCTACTAGATAAACGATTTTTTTCATAATACTATTATACCAAAAGAGTTCGTGATTTTTTGAATATTTTCTGTATGGTTTAGGAAAACGCTTGCTTTTTGCCCTGTTAACTGATATGATAAGGATATTACATTTAGAAAAGAGAGAAGATGCTATGAAACTTCTAGGACTTGTCGGAACCAACTCCGCTCGCTCAACCAACCGCAAACTCTTGCAGTACATCAAACAGCATTTCGCTGACAAGGCAGATATTGAATTGGTTGAAATCAAGGACCTTCCAGTCTTCAATAAACCGGCTAATCGTGAACTGCCAGAAAGTGTTAAAGAATTAGTTGCAAAGATTGAAAGTGCTGATGGTGTCATCATCGGAACACCTGAGTATGACCACTCGATCCCCGCTGTTCTTATGAATGCACTAGCTTGGGTATCATATGGAGTCTACCCTATGCTTAACAAGCCGGTTATGATTACAGGTGCCTCATACGGAACACTCGGTTCTTCCCGTGCTCAATTGCAACTACGCCAAATTCTCAACGCTCCTGAACTCAAAGCTACTGTTTTACCAGATGAGTTCTTACTATCTCATTCCATGAAAGCCTTTGATACAAACGGTGAGCTCATTGATTTAGAAATCAGTCAAAAACTGGATGCCATCTTTGATGACTTCCGTCTCTTTGTCAAGATGACAAGTAAACTGTCTAGCGCTAAAGAGTTACTTCAAAAAGAAGCTGAAAACTTTGACTGGGAAAACTTGTAAGAGAGGAGAACAATCATGAAATTTGTCGGAATTGTCGGGTCTAATGCAGACCAATCTTATAACCGCATGCTATTGCAATTTATTCAACGCCGCTTTAAAGTAAAATTTGAATTAGAGCTTTTGGAAATCAAAGATGTCCCAATGTTCAATCAGGACGAAGACCAGTCTAATAGTTTTGCGATCCAATACCTTTACAACAAAATCACACGTGCTGATGGTGTCATCATTGCTACACCTGAGCACAACCACACCATCACACCTGCTCTTAAGAGTACTCTAGAGTGGCTAAGTTTCAATTTACATCCATTTGAAAATAAACCAGTTATGATTATCGGGGCTTCTTACTACGACCAAGGAACGTCTCGTGCTCAAGTCCACTTGAGGAAAATTTTGGACGCTCCAGGTGTCAATGCCTACACGTTACCAGGTAATGAATTCCTCCTTGGTAAAGCGAAAGAAGCTTTTGATGATAAAGGGAACATTATCAATGAAGGGACTGTGAAATTCTTGGAAAGCTGTCTAGATAACTTTATCAAGTATGTCGGCGTTGTATCTAAATTGAAACAACCCAAGCCAATTGCACCCGAAGATTTAGACTGTAACCATCCAATCGCAACGACCATCACCGGTGTGGACCCAGATGACCCAGACTGGCTGGATAAGGCTTCTAAATTGGTCAACGCTGTCGAGGGAGATACGTATGTTAAATTAGATAACGGTCTTTTAACAGTTAACCAACTCAATATGTTCCTCAACGCCATGCCATTTGAGTTGACCTATGCAGATGATAACAATCAGTTCCTCTATTACAATAATAGCCACCAAGAGCCTGATACTATGTTAGGTAAGCGAGTCCCAGAGCAAGTAGGAAACCGCTTGTCAACCGTTCACGGCACTTTACCACCTGCTCGTATGAAGAATGTCGAATGGGTTGTTGGAACCTTACGTAATGGTAACCAAGAGTACGTTCGAACAATCGTCCCGGGCACACCACCTGAAATTATTAATACTCATAACTACCAAGCTATGTACTATCCTGACGGGTCCTACGCTGGTATCAATGAAATTATCTTTAATTTTAAGCCATGGTTAGATTGGTATCTTGAAACCACTGGACAACGCTTGGTGGGGGGTGCAGGAAACACCGCATCTCCTGCCCATGTTGATGCAACCTCTGGCGCTTCAGATACAGGTAGTACCCATACAGCTTCCACACCGACAGATGCCAATTCTGGTGCATCTGCTCACTAACAAATAAAAACTAGTGGGAAGGGGCTCCCTTTCCACTATATTTTTTCAATAAATTTTTGATGATTATGTCACAAGGAGGCCCCATGTCACCATTTCAAGAAAAAATTTCGGTTGCAGTTTCAAAAAAAGAATCCCTTTTTGATGAAAATCTAAGCCGTTACGCCTTACGCTCCATGTATGCAGGAGCTTATTTGACCATGTCAACAGCTGTTGGTATTATTGGAGCTGATGTCATCTCCAGTCAATTCCCAAGTCTATCGCGTTTTGTTTTTACCTTTATCTTTGCTATCGGACTGATTTTTGTTCTTATTTTTGGTGGCGAATTGGCTACATCTAATATGATGTATCTAACGACTGGTGCCTATTATAAGCAAATTACTTGGAAAAAAGTAACGCTGATGTTACTTTACTGCACCTTCTTCAACTTTGTAGGTGCTACCATTCTGGCTTGGCTTTTCAATCAGTCCTTCTCCTACCTTAACTTATCTAACGAAAGTTTTGTTGTCAACGCTGTCACCATCAAACTAGGAAAATCCGACTGGAGTAACTTCTTTGAGGGAATTACTGCCAATATGTTTGTGAATATGGCTATCCTTGGGTATATGCTACTCAAGGAACAATCCGCCAAATTCTTTGTTATTGTATCTGCTATTTTTATGTTTGTTTTCCTTATCAACGAACACTTAGTTGCTAATTTCGCATCATTCATGCTCTTAGCCTTTAATGCTGCTCGTTCTAATGTAGATACCTTTACTATCGTGAATATTCTTCGTCAGTGGATTGTTGTTTTCTTTGGAAATTGGCTTGGAGCCGGACTCTTTATTGGAATTGCTTATGCTTGGCTCAATCAGACCAAAACCAACCATCTTGAACAGTAATGATACTACAAAAACAGCCAAGATAAACCACATCCTAAAAGTTTAAGGATTGTGGTCTGCTTATCTTGGCTGTTATTTTTTACTATTCAAACACAAACTGGTTGTGGTAGAGTTCGGCGTAGAAGCCGCCCTGTTTAAGGAGTTGGCTATGGTTGCCTTGCTCGATTACCTTTCCGTCTTTGAGGACGATGATTTCATCCGCATTGAGAATAGTTTTGAGGCGGTGGGCAATGACGAAGCTGGTCCGTCCTGCGATAATGGCCTCCATGGCCTTTTGGATTTTGGCTTCCGTTACCGTATCAACGTTTGAGGTTGCTTCGTCCAAAATCAAGACCTGTGGATCTGTTAAGAGCGTACGAGCAATAGAAATCAGCTGTTTCTGACCTGTGGAGAAGACATTCTCATCATCGGTCACATAGGTTTCATAACCCTCTGGCAAGCTCATGATAAAGTCGTGAATATGGGTGGCACGAGCTGCGGTTTCCACCATTTCCTGCGAAATGCTCTCATCGCCAAAGCGGATATTGTCCGCAATGGTACCAGAGAAGAGGACTGACTCCTGCAAGACAATACCGACCTTATCCCGCAAACTATCCAAATCATATTCCCGAATATCGCGACCGTCAAAGGCCACGCTACCACCATTGACATCGTAGAAGCGGTTGATCAAGTTCATAATGGTAGTCTTACCAGACCCCGTCGGCCCAACGACCGCCACCATTTTGCCCTTAGGAGCTGAAATGGATACCTTGTCCAAGACCTTCTGACCTGGCAGGTAGCCAAAGTCGATGTCCTTAATTTCAACACCTTCTTTTAATTCGGTAAATAGCGGAGCGTTTTGCGGGCGGACTTCCTCAGGCTCATCAAACATTTCCTGGATACGATGAGCACCTGTGAAAGCCAACTGCAATTCTGCCCAGCTAGATGCAATCTGCATGATTGGCTGGTAATACTGTTGCGAATATTGAACAAAGGTCACGACCAGACCAAGTGCAGCAGCTGTTTCCAGCGAGCTATCATTTAGGACAATGCTGGAGCCTGCAAAGATAACAATGGCAGTATTAACCAAGCTCATTCCGTTCATAAATGGAAAGAGAATCCCACCAAACAAACGTCCCTTGAAAGTTGTGCGACGAACTTCTTCATTGAGTTCCAAGAAACCATCAATCGTCTCTTCCTGCACACCCTGTACAATAATCGCCTTTTGTCCTGAAATCTTCTCATCCATGTAGGCATTGAGTTTAGACACGGCAGCCTGTTGCTTATCAGTATATTTCCGTGACAGGCGAATGATAATCACTAGGGCAATCAAGGCAACTGGCGTAGATGCGATAGTTACCAAAGCCAAGCGAGTATCCTGACGGAACATCATGATAACCATACCGATGTAAAGAGCGATATTGGTCACTACCTGAGTCAAGGACTGGTTAAAAGCATTTTGGATATTGTCCAAATCACTGGTAAAACGAGAAAGAATATCCCCATCCTTGTGGCTGTCAAAGAAGGCAACTGTCAAGCGTTCCAACTTGCCAAACAAACCTTTTCGCATCCGGTTGGTCGAATGAGCCACGATACGCGTGAAAAGGAGGGTGTAAATCAAGGTTGATACCACAGTCGCCACATAGGCCAACAAGAGATTGAGCATAACCCCATTAAAATCAGCTAGGTCGGGCTTGAAATCTGACTGACCCATTTGCACCGAAGCAAAATAAGCCTGACCAATTTTCCCCATCTCTGCAATCGCATCTCCAAGGAAAACAGGCGTCTTAACCTGCAAATAAGTCGCCATCACAATAGCTAGAAAAATCACAGCAAAGGACAGCTTATAGCGTTTAAAATAAAACCAGAAAAAACGTAAAGTCTTCATTTATTCATCCTTCCCTTTCTGTGTTTCGTAAATTTCTCGGTAGACGTCATTTGTCGCTACCAATTCTGCGTGTGTTCCTTGACCAATCAAGCGACCTTCATCAAGAACCAAAATCTTATCAGCTTTGACAACAGAAGAAATCTTCTGAGCAACGATGACCGTCGTTGTCCCCTTCAAATCATGGTTGAGGGCTTCTTGGACCAACTTCTCAGACTTAGCATCGAGGGCTGAGGTCGAATCATCTAGCACCAAGACTTTAGGATCACTAATCACCCCACGCGCAATGGACATCCGCTGTTTCTGACCACCTGAGAAGTTATTTCCACGTTCTTCTACTTGACTCTCATAGGTATCATCCAAGCGGTCGATAAATTCTTTGGCTTGGGCAATACCTGCGGCCCGCTCCAAACGTTTTAAATCTGCACCAGGTGCACCTTGACGCAGGTTATCTGCAATGGTCCCTGAGAAGAGAATAGCTTTTTGCAAAACGATAGATACTGTATCTCTCAAGGTTTCCTGACTGATGTCTTTCAAATCACGTCCACCAATTGACACAGTCCCTTCCTGTGGATCAAACAAACGCGGAATGAGCTGAGCTAGTGTTGATTTACCCGCACCCGTTGCACCGACCACACCGACCATCTGACCAGACTCAATCTCAAAGGAGATATTTTTCAAAGTTGGCTCAGTGTCATGCGGATAGGTGAAGCTGACATTGTCAAAGACAATCCGTCCATCCAAGTCCTCTTTTGCACCATCTTTAAAGGTCATGGCCGGCTCTGTATCTAAAACCTCACTCAAACGTTTAATGGAAATAGCAGCACGTGAAGCCTGCATCCCCATAAAGCTAGTCATGATAATGGCAAACATGATTTGCATGAGGTAACTCATAAAGGAAGTAAAGCCCCCAACTGCTTCGATATTAGTGTCTAACATCCCTGAAACGAGATAAAGCGACACAAAAATCGCCATGTAGGAGATAAACATCATCAAAGGTTGCAAGATAGAAAAACCATAACCAATAAAGAGGTTAAGATCCAAAAGCTCATTGGATACTTCTTTAAATTTAGCGTATTGATTCTTCTCCTGTACAAAGGACTTAACCACACGAATCCCACGGAGGTTTTCCTTGGCAATACTGTTCATCCTGTCCATGAGGGACTGGAATTTACCAAAGCGCGGTCCCATCAAGCCCATCACGACTGCCATGATTCCCATGATGATGATGACCATGAGCACGATAATCCACCAAAGTTCTGGCAAAGTGCGCACCGCCATGATAAAGGCACCAACAAAGAGCAGAGGTACCCGCATCAATATCGTAAAGAGCATCATAACAAGGTTTTGGATTTGATTGACGTCGTTGGTCATACGAACCACCAAATTCCCTGCATTAAATTCCTCTACATTGGCATAAGAAAAGCTCTGAATTTTCCGAAAGGTCTTCTCACGAATATCCGCAGATACTCCCTGAGAAATCTTAGCCGCCATGATGGTATTGGCCAGACCAGCCAAGAGACCAATTCCCGCAATCAGCAAGAGGAACTTACCGACACGGACAATCTCATCCTTATCATTAGCCAAAACAGCCGTCAATACATCCTGCAAATAACTTGGCTGCATCAAAGTCGTCGCTACAACAATAGAAGTCAGCAAGACTGATGCCAAGGCATACCATTTGTAACGTAAAATGGCTTCTTTAAACATGTTTTTTCTCCTTATAATTTCTAATATTTTCTTTTAATTGATTGGCCACCTGTCTGATCAAATCAAATTCTTCCTTTTGAATACCTAAAAATAGAGAACGATCCATCTCCTCATGGAAATCTTTTAATGGCTCAATCTTGCTCCGCCCCTTCTCTGTCAAAACCAACTGCTTATAGCGTTTGTCAACTTGTGAAGGTATGACCTGGATAAAGCCGTTTTTCTCCATTCGCTTGACCAGGTTACTGGCCACTGATTTGCAAATACAAAGCTCTGCTTCTATGTCTTTGACAAAGGTCTCACCGTCTACCCGCTCCGACATAAAGAGCAAGACCCAACCCTGTGGCCCAGCTAAGTGCTCCACATCGTATTCCTTTGCAATGGTTTCACTGATTTGTTCAATCTGATTTAATAGATTCCGAAAATCTGCAATAGTATGTCCCATGATAGCTCCTTTCTACGAAATAATTACCATGAGAACTATTATAGTTCTCTTAGGAACTATTGTCAATCATTTTTACTCCTTTTTTTCTGAAAACGATATGTATTTTCAAATTATCCCCCTACCAACATTTCTCTTCCTTACAGCAATATTTGACATGACTTGCAAGATTTTATCTATAGATTATGGTATAATGTAAGCAAAGCAAATCAACTAGAAAGGATTTTCTATGACCAAACAAACTATTGCTATCTTGGGACCTGGCTCATGGGGAACTGCATTGGCTCAAGTTCTCAACGATAACGGTCATACTGTCCGTATTTGGGGCAATGTCCCCGAACAAATCGACGAAATCAATAAAGAACATACAAATAAGCGCTATTTCAAGGATGTTATCCTAGATGAAAACATCAAAGGATATAAGGATTTGACTGAAGCCTTGGACGGTGTTGACGCGGTTCTTTTCGTTGTGCCAACCAAGGTTACTCGATTAGTTGCCAAACAAGTTGCACAAGCTCTTAAGCACAAGGTCGTTGTCATGCACGCTTCAAAAGGCTTAGAGCCTGATAGTCACAAGCGCTTGTCTGAGGTACTGGAGGAAGAAATTCCTGCTGAACTCCGTTCTGAAATCGTCGTGGTTTCAGGGCCAAGTCATGCAGAAGAGACTATCGTCCGTGATTTGACCTTGATTTCTGCAGCTTCAAAAGACTTGGAAACAGCCAGCTACGTCCAAAATCTTTTCAGCAACCACTACTTCCGACTTTATACAAATAATGATGTCATCGGTGTAGAAACAGCAGGTGCTTTGAAAAACATCATCGCAGTTGGTGCAGGTGCCCTTCACGGACTCGGATTTGGCGACAATGCCAAGGCAGCTATCATTGCTCGTGGATTGACAGAAATTACCCGACTCGGTGTAGCCATGGGGGCCAATCCCTTGACTTACAGCGGTCTATCTGGCGTCGGCGACTTGATTGTTACAGGTACATCCGTTCACTCACGGAACTGGCGGGCCGGCGATTTGCTTGGCAAGGGAGAGAAACTCGAAGATATCGAAGCCAATATGGGAATGGTCATTGAGGGTATTTCTACCACCAAAGCGGCCTATGAACTGGCACAAGAATTGAATGTTTACATGCCTATCACTCAAGCCATCTACAGCGTGATTTACCAAGGGGCAAGCATCCAGGATGCCATCCAAGAAATCATGTCTGGCGAATTCCGTCAAGAAAACGAATGGTCATAAGTAAAATTTAAAAAAGAGGAGATTAGATTATGACAAAAAAAGTTAGAAAAGCCGTTATCCCTGCAGCAGGTTTGGGAACACGCTTCCTTCCAGCAACTAAGGCTCTTGCCAAAGAGATGTTGCCAATCGTTGACAAGCCAACCCTCCAATTCATCTTTGAAGAAGCCCTTCGTTCTGGCATTGAAGATATCTTAGTTGTAACCAATAAATCAAAACGTTCCATTGAAGACCATTTCGATTCAAACTTCGAATTGGAATACAACCTAAAAGAAAAAGGCAAGAATGACCTCTTGAAATTGGTGGATGATGCAACTGCTATCCGACTTCACTTCATCCGCCAAAGCTATCCAAAAGGATTGGGAGATGCCGTCTTGCAAGCCAAAGCCTTTGTTGGAAATGAACCTTTTGTCGTGATGCTAGGTGATGACCTCATGGATATCACCGATGAGTCTGTTAAGCCAATCACCAAACAGCTGATTGAAGACTATGGGGCAACGCATGCTTCTACCATCGCAGTGATGCCTGTGCCACATGAAGAAGTTTCATCATATGGTGTCATCGCACCTCATGGCGAAGGAGTCAATGGTCTTTACAGCGTTGAAACCTTTGTGGAAAAACCAAAACCAGAAGATGCACCTTCTGATCTGGCCATCATTGGTCGCTACCTTTTGACACCTGAAATCTTTAATATCTTGGAAAATCAAGAACCAGGTGCCGGCAATGAAATCCAGTTGACAGATGCCATTGATACCCTCAACAAGACACAGCGCGTATTTGCTCGTGAATTTACCGGCAAACGGTATGATGTCGGAGATAAATTTGGCTTCATGAAAACTTCGATTGACTACGCATTGACCCACCCACAGGTCAAAGATGATGTCAAAGACTACATCATCGATCTTGCTAAACAATTCCAAGCTGAAGAAGAACAATAAAAAACTAGCAATCGCTAGTTTTTTTCTTATATCAAATAGAATACCCCTAGTAGAAAAACAATCAAGCCCAAATATCCAATGAAACTGAAAAAAATCTGTTTTCCTGTAAAGAGATCCTTTTCCACAAGAGGTGGAAGGAAAATCACAACCAAACAACCTCCAATAGCGCCTCCAATATGTCCTGCCATACTAATGGTTGGATTAAAAAATCCCAAGACCAAGTTCAATCCCAAAAGGACCATATAACGTTGACCGAGAACCTGTAGATAAGGGCTACGACTAAATTTCCTCAACAGTGCCATAGCTGCAAAAAGACCAAACAGAGAGGTCGATGCACCTGCACCAACTACATCTGGTGTAAAAAAGAGAACAAAAAGATTGCCCATTATCCCAGACAAAAGATAGAGAAGAAAGAAGCGCCGAGGTCCAAACAGTCCTTCTAGTTGATAACCCAAACCAAGTAAGGTAATGCTGTTAAAGATAAAATGTTCCCAACCAATGTGGACAAAGATAGGAGAAATCAAGCGCCACAACTGAGTCGGATCATACCGCACCACTTCACCATACATACCACCGAATTCAAAAATCGTATAGGCTGTAGTGGTCTGCCCAAAGCGAAATACTTGTATCAATAGAAACACAAATGCCGTGACAGCCAACAAGCCATTGGTCACAGGATAGCGCTTATCAAAAAAGTTCTTCAAAAATCAACAACTCCTTTACTGGAATATCAAATACATCTGGTTCGAAATCATAGACTTGAAAGTCTGCCAAGGTCGATACCGTGTTCCCCTGATAATCTGTTAGGTAGCGATCATAAAAACCGCCTCCATAGCCCACTCGAAAACCCGCTTGATTCCAAGCTAAACCAGGGACATGAATCAACTTAACCACAGACTTATCCACAGGTTGTGAATAAGTACCAGGTTCCCAAACTCCAAACCTGGATTTCACCAAATCATCAGGATTATATTCTACAAAATCCATACGCCCTTGTGAATAGGTCTTAGGGATGAAAATCTGCTTGCCATCCTTTTGAGCCTGTTCAATCAGGTAAGAAGTGTCAAACTCATGGGGCATGGAAAGGTAGGTTCCAAGCGACTTTGAGCACCTATAGGTGTCAGATGAAAGGAGCCTTTCTGTTAGCTGCTGACTCCATCTGGCTCGCTGGCTACTAGTCAGGTCTTTCAAGTTCTGCAAGACATCTTGCCGAATACTTTTCTTATCCACAGAGGCTCCTTTTCTTTTAGAAAAAGACTGGGAATTCCAGTCTAGTTTGCTTTCGTTTTCAAAAAATCGCTCAACTTATCCACAGCAAAGGGAAGCACTTCCTCTTTGGGGCTGAGACGTGGATTGTGAAGGGGATAAGGCGTATCCACACCCAGCCAGAACATAACACCCGGCACCTTGTTGAGCAGGTAGCCGAAGTCCTCACCCGTCATGGCAGGTGGGCAGTCAATCATCTCCACTCCGTCAACACCATCAAAGTAGGTCATCAGTTCATCCGCCAGCTGGGGATTGTTCTCCACAGGCAGATAACCGCTAGGATTGAGCTCAATTTCCAAGTCCACTCCAAAGGACAGGGCGATTCCCTCTGCCACTTCCCGCACCCGTTTTTGCACCAGAAGACTCATACTCTGGGTCAAAGCCCGAATGGTGCCATGCAAGAAGGCCGTTTCCGCAATGACATTATTGGTCGTGCCCGCGTGCATGGAGCCGAAGGTGACCACCGCTCCCTCAATCGGATCAACGTTACGGCTGACCACCGACTGCACCTGGGTCACAAAGTAGCTTGCTGCCACCAAGGCGTCATTGGCGGTATGGGGAAATGCTGCGTGACCACCTTTTCCTGTAAACCGTATCTTGACTTCACAGGTCCCAGCAAAGAGGGTCGCACGGTTAGTTGCCAGTTGACCGACTTTGAGGTCTGGTCGGACATGGAGCCCATAAAATTCATCTGGCAACCAATCCCCAAATGCTCCCGCTTCATACATGAGCATGCCACCTGCTAGATTTTCCTCCGCAGGCTGAAACAAGAAGAGAAGATTATTTTTTGGTTGCTGCTCTGCCATTTTCTCCAAAAGCCCCAGGGCAATGGTCATGTGGAAATCATGTCCACAGGCGTGCATCCTGTCTTGGTGGAGGGACTTGAAATCCAGGTCCGTCTCCTCCACGATCGGCAGACCGTCAATATCCGCCCGCCAGCCAATCGTTTTCTCTGGAGCAGAGCCTGTCAGATAGACTAAAATCCCAGTCTTCCAAGTGCGGACTTGGGCAAAAGTACATTCTTGAAGTAAACCTTCAATAGTTTCCATAAGAAAGGCGTGGGTCTTGAACTCCTCCAGGCCCAGCTCTGGAATTTGGTGGAGGGTCCGGCGTGTCGCAATTAAATCTAGCATAGCTACCTCTTAGAGTGTCCGCAAAGCCTCTTCCAAGGCTGTTTTTTGTTGGGTTTGAGCGTCGATTTCCTTGATGATGCGGGCTGGTACACCTGCCACCACTACATTTTCAGGGACATCTTGGGTCACAATAGCACCTGCGGCCACAACAGAACCGCTACCGATTTGTACACCTTCGATGACAACGGCATTAGCACCGACCAAAACGTTGTCACCGACACGAACTGGCTCGGCAGAAGCTGGCTCGATAACACCTGCAAGGACCGCACCTGCACCGATGTGGCTGTTTTTACCAACGGTCGCCCGTCCGCCCAAAATCGCTCCCATGTCAATCATGGTACCTGGACCGATTTCCGCACCGATGTTAATCACCGCTCCCATCATGATAACGGCATTATCGCCAATGGTCACTTGGTCACGGATAATGGCACCTGGCTCGATACGGGCATTGATATTACGCTTGTCCAGCAAAGGCACAGCCGAATTGCGGCCGTCTTGCTCCACCACATAATCCACGTTCTCAGTCAGGTTTGCCAAAAGTGGCTCGACATCCTTCCAGTCACCGAAGAGGACATTGCCAAGTTTTGTCACCTCAGCAGGAACAGGCCCAGCCAATTCTCCCTCAAAGGTCACTTTAACAGTAGTTTTTTTCACAGCATTACCGATAAAAGCAATGATTTCTTGTGCAGTCATTTTTTGTGCAGTCATAATATTTTCTCCATTTTCTTTGGTATTTACTTATTATAACAGAATTTTCAGATTTTTCTAGCAAAGAAAAACAGAAATAGTACTGACTATTTCTGCCTTATCCTTCTTAACCACCTAGGGCTGCAGACATATCATTGATTTGTTGCTGCAAGCTATCTCGGTATTCTTTTAGGAACTGAACGATCCCATCTTTTCCAACAATTGGTGCATTACCGAACAGGCCATATTGTGCTTTCTGCTCATCTACTGACTGTGTAACACTATCTCTCATCGCTTGATAAGTCGCATCATCACCTAGTCCGTGTTGACTGACCATATTTTCATAGTTAGTCACGTATTCATTGACAATAAACTCGTACATTTCCAAATAATCATTGTATGTTTCAATACTTTCAATGGTCGCATCAGTAGAATCCGTTGGGACAAAATCTGTCGCTGAAGCAGTGTCGCTTGTACTAGTTGCTTGTTCTGAACTAGACTGGGTAACACCGCTAGAAGTATCCGTAGCTTCCTTTTTACTTGGTTCAGTAGTAGAACACGCAGCAAGTGCAAACACTGACAGTGCAGTCAAAGTTAGGAAAGTAAGTTTTTTCATAAAATCCTCCAAGAAATTGTTTACACTACCATTATATATATATATGCGTTGTCAAGTATAAAATTAAAAAAAATTAGAAGTTTGACCTCCTAATTTTCAAGCATTATCTAATCTTCAATTTCTTTTCTCGGATTGACAGCTCCGACGATGTAGTCCTGCACCAGACCTGTATCATCTAGCACAATCCCGTGTAGAACTCCGCCGTAAACAGCTCCGCCGTCAATTCCCATTTTCCCATCTGGACTAGTCCAGATTTGGCTGATGCGGATCTTGGTCTGATAGAGATTGTAAACAGGGGTGTGTCCAAAGACAATCATTTTCCCTGTGGTATTTTCAGCCTCATGGAAAGGGGTGCGTAACCAAACCTTATCATGATTATTGGTTTCACGCCAATCTGGTAAGGTCAAATCAATTCCTGCATGGACGAAAATATAGTGCTCGGTCTCCATGTGATAGGGGCAAGATTTGACAAAATCAATCAGGTCCTCATATTGTTCCATCACTGCATTGGCATCCACCAGACCATCTACCGGTGCATCCAAAGGACGCCCCAGTAGGGAATTGATGGTCGTATCTCCACCGTTTCTCCGATAGTGGTCGTAGCGATCAACAGGATCGCGTAACCAAGCTAGAAACATCCGTTCATGATTACCAGTCAAACAGATAGCACCTTTTTCACGGACCAACTGTCGCACCAACTCTAGACAGGCCTTTGAATTTTCTCCACGGTCAATCAAATCACCAAGAAAAATCAGTTGTTGCCGCTCTTCATTCCATTTCTTTAACATATCGAGTAGGAGTTCAAATTTACCATGAACATCTCCTACTACAAAAAACTCTCTTTTCATAGTGTCTATTCTACCATATTTCCAAAGGAAAGAAAAACTGGGAGTGTGATAGAACTCAAGACATAGAAAAGAGTTCGTTCTCACACCCCCGCACAAGTTGATTAGGCCAGATTGGGAGTATGAAACACGAACTCTGATAGGCGGGATTAAAGTTTGGTTTTCTTACAAACGTGCGTTCAATTCTGCACCAAGTTCTTCAAATCCTGGCTTGCCAAGAAGAGCGAACATATTTTTCTTGTAGGCTTCTACACCTGGTTGGTCAAATGGGTTGATCGCATTGAGGTAACCAGAGATAGCAATCGCCAACTCGAAGAAGTAGAAGGTGTAACCAAGTGTGAACTCATCTTGTTGTGGAAGGGTCACAAACATGTTTGGTACACCACCGTCTGTGTGGGCAAGAAGTACGCCGTCCGTTGCTTTTTTGTTTACAAAGTCAACGTCCTTACCTTGCAAGTAGCCAAGACCGTCAAGGTCTTCTGCCATTTCAGGAATCAAGATATTTTTTCTTGGTTTGTCAACACGCACCACTGTCTCAAAGATGTTGCGGTTTCCTTCTTGGATAAATTGTCCAAGAGAGTGCAAGTCTGTTGAGAAGTTAGCAGATGTTGGGTTGATACCTTTTTGGTCCTTACCTTCTGACTCACCCGCCAATTGTTTCCACCACTCGCTGAAGTATTGCAGTGATGGCTCATAGTTTGCCAAAATTTCTGTTACATAACCTTTTCTGTAAAGGATGTTGCGAACAGCTGCATATTGGTATGCTTGGTTTTCAGCAATTTTATCTGATGTGTAGGTCTTGCGAGCAGCATTTGCACCTTCCATAAGGGCATCAATGTCTGCACCAGCTGCCGCGATTGGCAAAAGACCAACTGCAGTCAAGACTGAGAAACGGCCACCAACATCATCTGGAACAACAAAGGTTTCCCAACCATTTGCATCCGCTTCAACCTTAACAGCACCTTTTGCCTTGTCAGTTGTAGCATAGATACGCTTGTTAGCTTCTTCTTGACCGTATTTCTTCACAAGCAATTCTTTGAAGACGCGGAAAGCAATGGCAGGCTCAGTTGTTGTACCTGATTTAGAAATCACGTTAACTGAGAAATCCTTATCTGCCACATAGTCCACCAAGTCAGCAAGGTAGCTTGATGAGATAGAGTTTCCAGCGTAAAGGATTTGTGGAGCTTTACGCTCTTCACGTGTTTGCAAGTTTACAAAGGCATTGCTCAAGAAATCAATAGCTGCTTTAGCACCGAGGTAAGAACCACCGATACCGATAACTACCAAAACTTCACTTTCATTTTGGATCTTAGCTGCAGCTTCCTTGATACGAGCAAATTCTTCTTTGTCGTAGTTTTCTGGCAAATCCAACCAGCCGATAAAGTCGCTACCAGGACCTGTTCCTTGACGGAGCATTTGGTCAGCTAGGGTAACTTGTGGTTGCATGTAGTCTACTTCTTGAGCTCCAACGAATTGGCCCAAGACTTTTGAATAGTCAAATGTAATATGTGTCATGTCATTCCTCCATTTATGTACCATAATATGATAACGCTTTATCATGTTTTTTTCAAGGGATTTATCAATTTTCATTTATTTTCATGAAATGGTTTGCGGAACTTGTTTATTTTTTGCAAAAATAGTGAAATTCCGAGGAATTTCAAAGTCTGCTAAGACCTGACCTGAACCCGTCACTGTTATCAGATTTGGCAAGATTTTTGATAATAAGTACAATGGCACCAGGGTAATATACCAGATCGTCATGACTTCAAAAATAAACTTACTATTATTACCTCGTTGAATATAACGTTGTCTGTATTCTTCTTTTAAAGATGGGTGCGGAATGTAGATATGAAATGGGACAGCACCGCGCACAAGCATGGCAAGCAGCATTCTCAGTAAAAAATTCATGGCGACAAGGACAGTCTTGCCTTCCTCGTGCAAAGTGTAAGCTTTATCTATATAGATCTTTTTATAATTCTTATCTTTAATCGGACGTGGAGTTGATTTTCTTTCTTCTTTATTTAAATGACGAACACTAGAATTATCATATTTTATATCCGACATTTCTAAGTCGACTATTTGTGAAGATTGCTTGGCAAGTGTCGTTTTACCCATACCTGGAAAAGCAAATATAAACATAGGCCTTCCTCCTTTTTCTTCAGTAGAATAGCAGAGCTAACAAAAAGTTTTCTTAAGAGGAAATCTATTTTACTACTTTTTACCTATAAATCAATAGAAAACCAACAAAATCAGTCCCTAGACTGAGATAGGCTACTACCCTATTTCTAAAAATAAGCCAAAGAAAACCCTCTGAAAGCTTGATTTCAAAGGGTTTTTAGACTGTACGCAAAAAGAGCACACACCCGACTTCGCTTAGGGCTGCTGGATTCCTCCCCTGACCCGCTTCACGCACGAATGTTGCTCCGTTTATTATTATAACACAAATTGATGAAAGTGCAAGTTTGGAGTACAAACTAGCTATCCGAAGCGGCTTCCTCTTGCGCCTTCAAAGCTTATTTCTCAGATTTTTGCTTTTCTCGCCTCTGTCTGAAAAAATCTTGCATAATCTGAGCACAAGCCTCTTCCAAGACCCCCGTTTCGACCTCCACACGGTGATTGAGCCGCTGATCTGTCAAAATATCATAGAGGCTGCCTGCAGCCCCAAACTTCTGATTGGCAGCTCCGTAGACCACCTGGGGAATACGGGCCAAGCCGATAGCACCACTACACATGACACAGGGTTCTATTGTGACAAAGAGAGTCGTATCCAGCAGTCGCCAATTACCTTCGATTCGATTGGCTTCTTGGATGGCCATGACCTCAGCATGCATGATGGCCTGGTTAAGTTCCTCACGCGCATTGTGCCCACGACCAATAATCTGTCCATCCTTAACGATGACACAACCGATAGGAATTTCATCCTTTTCCAGCGATTTTTCAGCCTCTGCCAAGGCTTGACTCATAAAGTATTCTTTTTCTTCTAAGGTATAGTTCATAAAATTATTATAACAGAAAACAGCCCCGAAAGGCTGTCTCTACACTGTTTATTACAATTCGCCAACCAATTTCACAACATTTTCTACTGTGAAGCCGTAGTTGTCAATAACTGTTTGGGCTGGAGCTGAGGCACCGAATGTGTCGATACCGAGAACTTTACCATCCAAGCCGACATACTTGTACCAGCTTTGAGTTGCACCCATTTCGATTGCCAAACGACGACGGATAGCATTTGGAAGGATTTCTTCCTTATAAGCTGCATCTTGGGCATCAAATAGCTCAGTTGATGGTACAGAAACCACACGCACTTTTGTACCAGCAGCTTCTAGTTCTTTGGCAGCTTTAACAGCCAAGTTAACCTCTGAACCAGATGCTAGAAGAATCGTATCAAAGCCTTCTGTTTCGTAAACCACATAGGCACCTTTGGCAACCTTGTCAAAGTCAGTACCTTCTTCAACTGTCAAGTTTTGACGAGTTAGGACAAGAGCTGATGGAGTTGACTTGCTAGTCAATGATAGGTACCAAGCCGCCTGTGTTTCACGCGCATCTGCTGGACGGAAGACATTGAGGTTTGGCATAGCACGAAGTCCTGCCAAGTGCTCAATCGGCTCGTGAGTTGGACCATCTTCACCGACTGCGATTGAGTCATGAGTGAAGACATAAGTCACTGGAAGTCCTTGAAGAGCTGACAAACGAACTGCTGCTTTCACATAGTCTGAGAAGACGAAGAAGGTACCACCATAAACACGAAGTCCACCGTGGGCTGCCATACCATTCAAGATAGTTCCCATAGCAAATTCACGAACACCAAACTGGATGTTGCGGTTGAGTGGATTTACTGAATCTTGCAGACCATCTTCCTTGATGTAGGTCATGTTTGAGTGTGCCAAGTCTGCTGAACCACCGAGGAAGGTTGGCAAGACCTTAGCCGCTGCGTTGAGGGCATCTTGTGAGGAGTTACGAGTTGCTTGTGAGAAACCATTTTCATATACTGGGAAGTCTTCTGGTTTCACTTCTACTACATCGCGACCTTCCAAGATAGCTGTTACTTCTGCAGCTAATTCTGGATGAGCTGTCTTGTAGTCTTCTACCAATTTCACCCAGGCATCGTAGGCTGCTGCACCACGGTCTGCTACATTTTCCTTGAAGTCAGCATAGACTTCTGCTGGAATTTCAAATGGACCATAGTTCCAGTCAAGCGCCTTACGAGTTGCTTCTGCTTCTTCCGCACCAAGTGGCGCACCGTGAACAGCGTTTGTGCCTTGTTTGTTTGGTGAACCATGTCCGATAACTGTCTTAATCTCGATAAGAGATGGCTTACCAGCTACTTTTGCCTTTTCAATAGCAGCAAAGATGGCATCTACATCTGTACCGTCTGTTACGAGGTCTGTATGCCAGCCATAAGCATTGTAACGGGCACGTACATCTTCTGTGAAGGAGTCTTTTGTTTCGCCATCCAAGTTGATGTCATTTGAGTCGTAGAGAACGATCAGTTTTTCTAATTTTTGAAGACCTGCGTAAGAAGCCGCTTCTGCAGAAACACCTTCCATCAAGTCGCCATCACCACAGATTACGTAAGTATAGTGGTCAAAGATTGGGAAACCATCACGGTTGTATTTAGCTGCAAGGAAACGCTCTGCTTGCGCAAAACCTGTCGCAGTTGAGATACCTTGTCCAAGAGGGCCTGTTGTTGCATCTACACCTGCTGTGTGACCAAATTCTGGGTGACCTGGTGTTTTTGAACCCCATTGACGGAAGTTCTTGATTTCGTCCATGCTCACATCTTCAAAGCCTGAAAGGTGGAGCAGTCCGTAAAGCAACATAGAACCGTGTCCTGCTGACAAGATAAAGCGGTCGCGGTTCACCCAGTTTGGCTGAGCTGGGTTGATACGAAGTTCTTTAGTAAAAAGGCTGTAGGCCATTGGAGCCGCACCCATGACGACACCTGGGTGACCTGATTTTGATTTTTCGATGGCGTCAATACCAAGGAAACGAATTGCATTTACTGAAAGTTGTGACATTTTATTCTCCTTTAATAAAGTCATAGTTCTATTATACCATAAAGCGTTTTCGCTTGTCATTTTCAAAAGGCAGGACTTACGTCCCGCCCTTGGAGTGAGCTCTTATAACAAAGCCTTAAATTGAATATTTGAGTCTTCTAAGAAGCAATCATCAAAGCCACGTGGGTGGTGATATTCAATACGGTCCTTGTCCATCGGATAAGTATACTTGCCACCAACTTCCCAGATGAATGGGTGGAAATCATATTGCAAGCGTTCCTTACGCATTTTCCAGAGCTGCAAGATTTCATCTGTTGACGCCATGAAGTTAGACCAGATGTCATAGTGAACAGGGATGATTACCTTAGCACGCAAGTTTTCTGCCATACGGAGAAGGTCGATTGAGGTCATCTTGTCTTGGATACCGATTGGGTTGTCACCGTAGTTGTTGATAGCAACGTCGATGTTGAAGTCGCGACCGTGTTTTGCAAAGTAGTTTGAGAAGTGGGAGTCTGCACCGTGGTAGATGGTTCCGCCAGGTGTTTCAAAGACATAGTTGACTGCCTTGCGAGCCATGAGTTCATCTGTCACAGGAAGTCCTGCTAATTTACCACCATTTTCGTCATAACCTTCGATGGGAAGTGTCACCAAGCAGGTACGGTCGAAGGATTCTACAGCGTGAACCTTGATGTCTTTGAATTCAAAGCTGTCTCCTGGTGCGATACGGATGATGCGGTCAGCTGGAACACCCCATTTTTCCCAAATGTCGCCACTTTCAACTGGACCGACAAATTTGACATGGTCCAATTTTGGATTGTTGATGATGGCTGCGGCTGTGCTGATGTCCATGTGATCACTGTGGACGTGCGATACAAGGTAGTAGTCCAATTCATTGATAGCGAATGGATCGATAACCATTGGTTGTACACGCAAGTTTGGCTGCAATTTGCGTACGCCTGCCATGTTCGCCATTTGGTGACCCCAAACCATATCTTTCACTTTTTTAGTGGATTTTCCACGTGATGACCAGAGGTCCATGACAACGTTCGCACCACCTGGTGTTTTAATCCAGACACCGCAGTTCCCAAGCCACCACATAGCAAAGTTGCCTTCTGGCACTACTTCTTCTTCAATTTCTTCATTGAGCCAAGTTCCCCATTCTGGGAAGGTTGAAAGAATCCATGATTCTCTTGTAATATCTTGAACTTTAGCCATTTTCCATTCCTCCTATAAGGTACGTTTCTATGCTTCTAGTATATGCTCCAAAGGCAACAAAAAAAAGACCAAATAAAACACAGGTTTGTGTTCACACTTGGACTTTAATATAAGTCTGTTTCGATTTCCTGCCCCGACAGACTGGTCAGCAATTCATTGGCAATCAAGCCTTGCAAGCGTTGTTTTAGTTCTATCGCCTGTTTCTCGTCGGAAACATAATTTCCCAGAAGCTTGTCTAGCTCCATTGCAAAGCCTTTCTGACTGTCCGTCAAGGTACGGTATTTGGCAAAATGAATCAATTTCAAAACATCATCAAAATCTAGAATCGGATGCACCTGTATCAAGGGCAAGTCTGTTTCCAGAGCCTCATTGGTCGACACCAGAAAATCAATATCCAAGAGGTCTTCCACGCTCTTAAACTGCTCTGTTGTAAAGACAGCAGAGATTGTCTTATCCGGCAAATGATGCTGGCATTGCTTGAGTAAGAGCCTCTGGACCGAAACCCCTTCATCACAAATCAGATAAACAGTCGGACTGCTGACCTTCCGACTACCACTTCGACGGAGGGCACCTCCCAAATGAATGGTCAGGTAGGCCACATCTTCATCGGTCAGCACAATCTGCCAGGCCTCTTCCAAGATATGTCCCGCCGTTTTCGTCACCCGAAAAAGCGTATCGTACTTGTAGCGAATCTGTTCTGCCAAGGGATTACGCGATAAAATCCCGTAGGTTTTGCGAAATAGCAGAGCTTTACAGTGAGCCAAGAGATGATGAGAAAGTTCCTCCTTATTCTCAAGCTCAAAGGAAGAATGAATCTCGAAATAACGAATAAATTTATCAACTACTTTTTTAAGTTCTACAAAATCCTGACTGGTCACATGGGCATCGCGGTCCTTCCTATAAGACAAGAGCAAGACCGCTATCAAAGAAACCTCAATATCATCTAGCTCAATATCAAAAGCAGTTTCTAAGGCTTGTTGAAAATGATGAGCGACCGTATACTCAATCCGCTCATAGACCAAGGTAAATTCGCGGGCAATTGCCTCCTTATCCTCAGCCGTCAAGTCCATATTGCGATAGCTGAGCAAGATATAAGGCAAGATTTTCAACATAAACTCGATTTCAGATCGATTAATCTTTTTCCCCAGTTCCCGCTCAATGACCGATACTTGTTTGGTCAAAAATTGAGAAAGTTGGTCCGAGAAGAACTCCTGACAACCTGAAAAATCACCGACCTTGCCTTCTAATACCTGTATAAAACCTTCATTGGCCTCGGCGTAGAGATTATAGAGCAAGGAGTGCATATACTGAATCTTATTGAGAGGGTGGCAGTCCAAATCATAGCCATGTACCTTGGATACATACAGGGTCATCTGGTATTGTTCCTGAGCTAGCTTGCCCCTGATTTCATTCAAGTCATTCAGGACGGTATTGCGGGAAACCTCTGTCAACTCCATTAGTTTTTCAATGGTCACTCGCTCTTGTGCAATGCAGATATAGATCAGCATCAACTGCATCCGCTCAGTCATATTGAGAATATAGCTATAGGAATCCAGACCTTCCAAGAGAACCTGACAGGCTTCTTTCTGCTCTGGCGTTAGCAGCAGACCAATCCTAGGCTGACTTTCAATCATATCTAGATGAGCCGGCAAGGAAGCATTGATTTTCTCGAGATGATAGTAAATCTTACGCCGTGATTGTCCCAATTCACGTGATATCTCCATTACCGTCGCTGGCTCCTGCAAGCGAATGAGGTAGTGTAACAAATCACAGCTACTCTTATCTAATAACATCTGGTCCTCCTTTTCATGTCACCGTTTCCATTGTATCATGTTCTGAGTCCTATTACCAGTTATCTTATCGTACGAAGTTCTCTACAGCATTCAATAGACGCTTTTTATAATTTCCACTCTTGTAATCAAATCCCCATGCATATTGTCAATTCGTAAGGCCACATTTTTCAGATAGACACAGGCACCAATGGCAATGGTTTTTTCTTCTTCTTTCAGCTTACGAGTCACAAAATCACGCAAGGTTTCTGTTCCTTCGCTAGGGATTTTTACCCGGGCAATAATATTGGCAACCTTGACCTTTTGACTGGCCCGCATGATGATATTATTAGAATCATCAAACTGAGTAAAGAGGTATTTTCGCACCGCAAATAAGATGGCAACCGACACAATACCAATCAGGTAATCCATACTGGAACCATGTTCCACAATCAATTGGCGAGCAATAGCAACCAAGAGTACCTCAATCACCGTGCTGGGCGATTGTTTACAGAGCATCTTGATAAACTCCACACCAACCGCCAGTGTCATAGCCTTGCTTAAGAAATTCTGAATAAAGGTATCTGCCTGAATCCCTCCTATCAATGAATGGAAGAGGTCTGTCAGCAACAGGCCCGATAAGGCTAAAAGAGCCAAACCTAAAATAGCAGACAAGATCAACTCGAGATAGTAAGCAATCTCTGTCAGACTGTCTTGTAAAAATTTTCTCATCGTTCTCCTCACCAAAAAGGGAAAAAGCAGTGCTCACTTTGATGGGAGACTGCCATTTTCCCTGATGTTTTTTTTAGTGTCCATCACCCTTTTGGCCGTAGTAGGCATTTGGACCATGTTTACGGAGGTAGTGCTTGTCCATGATATAGCTTGGTGCTGGCTCCACCCGTGGATTGATTTGTTCGGTGTAGCGGTTCATCCGAGCCACTTCCTCAAGGACAACGCTATGGTAAACTGCCTGAGCAGGATCCTTGCCCCAGGTAAAAGGTCCATGGTTGCGAACAACAATTCCTGGAACAGCCACTGGATCGATGCCACGGCGCTCAAATTCCTCGATGATGACTGAACCTGTTTCTTTTTCATAGGCAGAGTTCACTTCCTCAGCCGTCAAAGAACGGGCACATGGTACTGGACCGTAGAAATAGTCCGCATGAGTGGTTCCATAGAATGGAATATCTCGACCTGCCTGAGCCCAACCAACTGCCTCTGTCGAATGTGTATGGACAACGGCATGGACATTTGGCCAAGCCTTGTAGAGTGCAACGTGAGTCGCCAAATCAGACGAAGGATTAAGGTCACCTTCTACCACATTTCCATCCAAGTCCGTAACGACCATATTTTCTGGGGACAATTTTTCATAGTCCACACCAGAAGGCTTGATGACAATGCGACCAAGTTCTCGACAGACTTCTGATACGTTGCCCCAAGTGAATTTAACAAGTCCGTGGGCAGGTAGGGCGATGTTAGCTTCATAAACCCGTTGGCGCATTTCCTGTAAATCTTTTGGCATTAGTTCAACCCCGCTTTCTCAATCAATGGATAGAGGAAATCTTGTGCCTCTTTGATAGCAGCTCGTGTTTCCTCAACTGTTTCGCAGTTTTCTGACCACATCTCAATCAAGAATGGACCTTGGTAGTTGGTCTTTTTCAAGACTGCAAACATATTGTCCCAGTCCACACAGCCCTGACCGAATGGGACATCACGGAATTGACCTTTGGAGTTTTCGGTTACCGCATAGGTATCTTTCAAGTGAAGGGCTGCAATAGAACGGTGTCCTAGGTAAAATTCGCTGTAAATGTCATTGTGCCAAGCAGATACGTTTCCAGTATCTGGATAGACAAAGAGATAAGGCGAGTCGATTTCTTTTTCAACGGCTAAGTATTTTTCAATGGAGTTGATAAATGGATCATCCATAATCTCAATAGCCAACATGACCTGAGCTTGTTCAGCCCAGTCGCAAGCCTGACGGAGATTCTTTATGAAACGCTCTCTAGTTTCAGGCGATTTTTCCTCATAGTAGACGTCATAGCCAGCCAACTGGATGACACGAACACCAAGGTCCTGAGCCAGTTCGATACACTGTTTCATGGTTTCCAAGGACTTAGCTTCAAGAGCAGGATCATTGGAGCCTAGCGGGTAGCGACGGTGACCAGAGAAACAAATGGTCGGAATACGGACACCTGTTTCATAGATAGCCTTGACCAGCTCCAAACGCTCTTCCTTGGTCCACTCCAAACGAGCCAAACGTGCATCGCTCTCATCCACCGACATTTCCACAAAGTCGAAACCTAATTCCTTGGCAAACTCCAAACGCTCCTTCCATGTGAAGTGCTTGGGTGTTGCCTTTTCATATATTCCGATTGGTCGTGCCATGGGTCTTACCCCCAGATACGACGGATTTCGTCTTTGAATTCACGCGCCGCAGCTGCTGGGTCTGCTGCTTCTGTGATACCGCGACCTGCGATAAAGGTGAAGACATCTACACCCTCAAACAATTTAAGCGTATCAACATCCAAACCACCTGTTACAGAAACACGGAAGCCCATTTCAACCAATTTTTTCACTTTATTGAGGTCTTTTTCACCCCAAGTTTCGCCAGCAAGGAGGGCGTCACGTGATTGGTGGTAGATAGCTTGTGAAATGCCCGCATCCAACCAGAGTTGAGCTTGTTCATAAGTCCAATCACCGTAAAGTTCGATTTGGATTTCGCCCTTGTCACCACGCACTTCCTTGATAGCCTTCAAAGCTGCTTCCATAGTTGGAATAGTTGCAGAACAGATACAAGTCATCCAGTCCGCACCACGAACGGCATTGTTTTTAGCAACCGTACCACCAGCATCCGCACACTTGGTATCCGCAACGATGATTTTGTCTGGGAAGAGGCTGCGCAGCACTTCTACCAATTCGCTACCAACTTGGAGCAAGCAAACTGTACCTGCTTCAATAACATCCACTTCATGACCAACGGAGACAGCAGCTTTAATCGCACCTTGCAAGTCTGAATGGTCAAGGGCAACCTGTAAATTTGGGATATGTTTTGTCATAATACTATTACCAAGAAGGAATAGAAGACTGAACAGTCTAGTGTCTCCAGACTGTCAGACCTTGCTACTCTACTTCAATTCCTTTCATTTTTGTCTATGTCAATTTCTTGTCGTCAGATTAGCTTTCCAAGTCTAAGCCTTCTAAGTATGGGCTATTTTTAGACTCTTCAACCATTGCCAATACTTCTTCTGGAGTTTTGCAAGCAATCAAACGCTCAATGGAATTTTCCAATTCGAAGAGAGCAATGATTTGAGGGATAGCTACTGAAGTATGGATTTTTGGATCTGTCGCTGCAAGTGTCAAGAGGACAGAAACTTCCTTACCATCTGAGAAGGCTACTGGTTTTGTCAAGGTAATCAAGGCAAAGGAATCTTTCAAGACACCGACACCTGCCTGGGCATGAGGCATAGCCATGCCTGGCATAAGGATGTAGTATGGACCGTATTCTTCGGTTGAAGCGATAATAGCATCGTAGTATTCCTCAGTCGCTGCACCGCTTTCAATCAAAGGCTCAACTGCCAAGTGAACAGCTTCCTGCCAAGTTTCTGCTGTCAAACCCAAGCGAATGGAATTATTTTCCGTAAATGATTTTTGTAAATTCATATTGTCTTCCTCTCTATGTGAAAGGGGATGAGAAGAAATCCCGTCCCCTATTCATTACAATACTTGACTTAGTTTTGTCTTGATTTCGTTGTCGTCCATGAGGTTGTCAAGACCAACCAAGTGACCTTTCGTGCGACCTTCCAACTCAGCAATCAAGTGATTGGATGCAACCACAATATCGTATCCTGCTGCCAAACCTTTTGCTTCACCTACTGAGCAAGAAGCTGATTGGAAATCTGTTACACCGAGTTGACGAAGAGCATTTTCCACCTTCATCTTAATGACCATAGATGAGCCCATACCATTTCCGCAGGCTGTTAACACTTTAACCATATCGTTTCTCCTGTTTTTATAAAATATATTTTGTTGTTTTACACTACTTAATAAATAACTCTCCAGTGAACTTCATCCTTCAACCACCTAGGAATCATCTCTAGACTAGAAAACCTAGTTGGACCAAGTATCCGTTTGATTTTCGAAGAGTGTTAGTCTGCTTGTGCCTCACCGCGATAATAAGCTTCCTTATCTTTTGCTTTCGCAAATTGAAGTTGCGGAATAGCCAATAAGAAGAGGCAGACAAGAACATAACCAGCAACACCAAGGTATTTGAAGGCATATCCAAATGGCAACCATGGGATTTCGAAGTCGATGTTTCCGTGGTAACCACCGCTCAATTCAAGCAAGCCAACGCAGACAGCTCCGAGTGCCACTTGAAGAACACCTGACACGAAGGATAGGATTGCTGCCGCTTTCCAACCACCGCGTTTATCAGCATAGACTGCAATAGCTGCATTATCAAAGAATACTGGAACGAAACCGGTGATGATGAGGATTGGACTCTTGAAGACAACCAATAGAACGATGGTAATCAATTGACCAACCAAACCGAAGGCAAAGCCTGAGAGAACGGCGTTAGATGAGCCGAAGCCATAAGAAGCTGCAACGTCTACCGCAGGGAAGGAACCTGGGAGCAACTTGCTAGAGATACCTTGGAAGGCATTTGTCAATTCTGCTACGAACATCCGTACACCTTGCATCAAGATGAAGAGATAAACTGAGAAGGTGAAGGCTGTTTGTAGAACATACATGAAGAAGTCTTGTTTGGCTGGGTTATATGGAGTACCTGATGTGATAACTTCTGGGTTAGCCATAATTTCTGGACCTAAGACGAAGAGGATTGCTCCGAAGAAGACCAGCATCAAGGTTGCAGATGCAACAACTGTATCATGGAAGATATTCAAGAAAGTTGGCAACTTCAAGTTGTCAAGATTGTCTTCTTTTTTGCCCAATTTAGGTGCAACCTTATCCACAAACCAGATTGCAAATTGTTGCTGGTGACCAATCGCAAATCCGCCACCACCTGTTAAGCGTTGGGTTGCTTCAACAGTCATGTTTGAGCTAACTGCCCAGTAAATACCACAAAGAATACCAATTGCTGCTGTTCCAAAATCGCTACGAAGAGCTGGAATCAAGAAGAGCAACATAAGGGAAATCGTTGTTGCTTGTTGGACCATGATGTGTCCAGTGATGAACAGAGTCCGTACTTTTGTGACCTTACGAAGTGCAACCAAGAGGATATTGACACCAAAACCGATCAAAAGAGCGGTTGTTGCTGCACTGACAAAATCAGGAAACTCTTCTGCAATTTTTGTGTTGGCTGCAGCCAATCCAAAGTAAGGATCGATAACCGCGGCATCGATTTGGAACTTGAAGTTCAGGGCTGCCAAGATAGGACGGAAGGTTGTTACCAAGCCACCAGCAGCCACGTTCAAAATCATGTAACCAACTGTCGCTTTGACAAAACCTGCAAAAACATCATGAGGCTTTTTCTTTAGAAGGGCATAGCCCACCAATACTAAAAGACCTACGAAGAAGGCTGGATTCTGCAGGATATTCTGTGAGAACCAGTTTAATGGGGTTTGAAGGAAATCCATTTTTCATTCTCCTTTTTTGAAATGATTTTTATGGTCTTATTATAAGTCTTGAAAGCGGAAACAAAAAGACCAAATAAAACACAGGCTTGTGTTCACTCTTGGACTATTTCCCGACTTTTCTAATTATTCTTTTTCAACTACTGAATATCCAAAGCAATTTCTTCTATATTCTGAAAACGGAAAAGAGGCTAGGAAACACAGGTTCCTGACCTCTCTTTAAACTAACTATTCTGTAAATTTCTTTCTTCGAGCGGTAACAGCTAGAACAAGTCCTGCCAAGCCTAAGTAGCCTAGACCTACTAAATCAAGTGGAGACTGGCGAGTACCTGTTTCTGGTAGTTTCTTCTCTGGGCTAGTAGTCTGGCTTTGTCCTGACGCAGGCCTATTTTCTTTCTTATCCGATGAGACTGGATTAGTTGGGAGGTTGTTTATCGGTAATGAACTGTTCTTAGGGGATAAAGGTTTCGCAGTGTCCCCCGCAGAAGGCTGTGAGACCTGTTCAGATACAGCAGGAAGTTGGCTTTGTGAATTAATTGGATTAGAAGTTATGACTGAACTTTCATCTGTTCCAGTTTCGCCAGTCAATTCTGGCTTATTTACTATTTCTGGTTGTGGAGCTGTCGGAAGAGGAGTAGAGTGTGGCTGATGATCAGTCACTGCCTCACCGATTTCCTCATCTATCCCTTGATTAGCCAGGCTGACCAGGTCAAAGCGGTAATAATTTTCTCCTGCTGCTACCTTATCGTAAGAGATATGATAAACTTGTGGGCTATTTCCCGAAGGTTCCGCAAAAGCTAGCCATGAAGGGGTTCCACCTTTATCAATCACTCCTTTTGAATAACTTTGACCAGGTTGAATGCTAAACTCAAAACTTTCAAGGAGTTTGCCGTCTAAGAACCATTCAATCTTATAACTTAAATCCGACTGCACCTCATTTCCCTTGTCTTTCAAAACAAGGGCAGCCATACCGTTTTCTATTCTTTTTATATCCTTACGAAAGAGATTAAATGAATGGATTGGAGGAGCAAGACTCTCAATCTCTGAGACAATCTCCAATTTCATTGAACTATCTGTCCAGCTACTATGATATAAGTCTAAATAAGAAAACAGTTCTGCAAATATTTCTTGAGATTCTTCTGTATATAAGCTACTATCCAATTGACTAGCGTTATGTAGGGTTTCGTACAACAAAACCTGCTGTTCATAAAAGGCTTTGGATTCTGCCTCTGTCATTTTATGGATAGGAAAATTAATATCATGCTTTACCTCAGTCCCAATCTTTTGATATTGGAACACCAGAGCATCCACCATCATTCCTTTGAGCAACTTGGAATTTTTTGCATAATTATATGGAATCGTCCGCTCACTAGCGGTCCCTGGCACCAGTTCATAACCAGCAAATCCCTTGGCCTTGACAACTAGATTCTCTCCTGGACTAACAGTCAGATAACCTTCTTCAAGTACACCCTCTTGTGTTCTATACTCAATAGGCACTCCAATCGCCTCTTCTGCAAAGGGAACACAGAGAATGGTAACACTGGTCTTACCAGCCTTGACTTCATCATAGGTTAGATTACCAGATCCAGATTTCGTACTAGTATAGCCTTCTGGAATGAAAGTTGCTAGGTCTTGACTACGACCTTCAAGAATCTCCTTTTGGGAAGTCTCTAAAATCTGACCTGTTATCGCATGGACAAGAGTCACCTGATAGGTCAAGGAAGCTGCCTCTATGGGCTTGTAGTAAAGTAATACTTCCTTCTGTCCTGACTGAATATCTTCATAACGAATAACCTCGCTAGTAGTTGTTAACCGATAGTAACCATCTATTTCTGGACCACTGACAAACTCAATCCCTCCTCCTTTTAATTCCTGATTTTTTGGAGTAGCAATATCCTGTAGACCTGTGTCCGTTTCAACTACATAGCGGACAGTATAGTTTAGGCTTGGCAGGGTATCAGAAAGTGGTTTGTAGTCCTTTCTCTGATAGGTGACCGTATCATGGATTGCAAAGGTGGCATTCAGGTCCTCGTAATGGTAGACCGTCTGGCCTGATTCTGAACTCACAAATTGATAGTCTAGATAGGCCTGACGAATATCAATAGTCTCACCTGGTTTCAACTGATAGGTGACTTCCTGTAAGCTTTCTTCATCACCAAGATTTTCACCTGTTTTCAGGCGATAATATACTGTCAAACTCCGACTAGCTTGCTCCTCTGCCTGTACGACTATCGGTTCCAAGCCTTCTAATCCTTCTGGAACCACTAAACCACCCAAAACAGTGAAAGCTGCCAACCCAATACCTAGTTTTGCCCATTTGGCAAGCTGCCCATGTTTACAATGTTCTTTCATTCTACATCCTCCTTGGTAGATCATTCTTTTTGGTGTTTATATGAACACAATATAGGATTATACTAAAAAAAAAGTGCACGCTGTCAAGAAATTATGTGCAATTTTAAAAAATATCTAGGTCTTTCACACCTTTCATTATTTTTTCATATTCTTACAAAACAACACCAGTTTATCAGTATTTCTATTCCTATGAAATCTTTTTATTTGTGCTACCTTATATTCCCAGACGCTAAGCATCTTTTACGTATTCAGACCAAAAGTAGAATAGGCAACCCTTCTAATTATTTTTTTCAACGATAGTCGGGTGCCAAAAACAATTTCGACTAAATTCTGAAATCAGAAAAGAGGCTAGGAAACTATCAGTTCCTAACCTCTTTGGAGGAAAGCATGCTATTCTTCTGATTTTTTATTTCTTCCTTGTGCAGCGACTGTCAAACCAAGTCCTGCAAGTCCGAGTCCTAGAAGTGCCAAATCGCTTTGTCGGTCACCCGTAATCGGCAGACTCACCTTGCTTGCAGCACTTGTCGCTTGTCCAGATGCTTGAGCAGTAGTAGAAAGACTCGGTTTTTCAGCCTCTTTCTTAGCCTCCATACTGCCTTTCACAACAATACGTGTTTCACTATCAACAACTGTTTCTGATAACAAGCTAGTAGCGACCACCTTGCCGTCAACCAAGACATCTTGATAAACCAAGACTCTCTTACCTGCCTTACCTTCTTGAAGCACATAAGATTGACCTTTTGCAAGAGTTGCATCATAACGAACTTCCTCTGCAATTGGAAGGACAGATTCTTCTGTACGTTCTTTCCTAGTAACGTCTAGGGTTGGTTTTTCTTCAGCAGTAGGTGCTGTATCTGGAACTTCTGTGATGGTATAAGGTAAACGAACCACTGTTGCTGTCAAAGGTGCAAGAACAACTGCGCTATCAGTCAATTCGACACCTACTAAATCAGACAATGCTTCTATTCCTGCCCGCTCACCATCGACCAGCACTTGACCCTGCAGTAAATCTTTGTAAATATCTGAAAGAACAAAACTACGTTCCTTACTGTCAGCATTGACAAAGACAGCATAGCGATCACCGTTGCTTGCAATGGTTTGATAGGCAATAACCACATCGTTTGTAGCAATACCATTTTGACCTGGAATTGAAATCAAGCTAACCATTTGATCGACTTGGTCTTTTGTTCCCAAACGGAAGGCATCTGTAGATTTGCGCAAGGCAATCAATCCTTTTGTAAAGGCCTGAGTACGGGTATTCTCTGGATAGAGAGTCTCATCTGTCGCTTTGGTCCAGTCAAACTTGTTGACCGCATCCGATGAATCATAAGAATCATGAATGTAGTATGGATAGTCAAATGGTGTACCATCAGCATTGGTCAACAAATGAGCTTTGTTTGGTACCTTGTCCTCTGTAACTGGCTCCTTGTAATCAGGATGGCGGAACTGTTTGGTCCGTCCATACTCCTGACCAGAATGAATGAACGGTGTCCCTTGAGCAGTCAAAACTAGCAAGTTACCCAAGCGTTGACGTTGGTGAATTTCAGTATAGTTTTCAGCAACTGACGGATCCTTCTTGATGGACTGAGCGATAATATCAAATAGGGTCAAGTTATCATGCGCAGCAATATACTGGATCACATCACCTGGATCATCTGCCAAGAAGTTGCCTGGTTGTGCCTTGATGTTATTGAAGACAGACTCAACACTCTTAGCACCGCCTGTGATAAAGGCTGGCTGACCTTCGTTTGGATAACCAGATTTAAGTGTGTTACGAATCTCATCTGAGAATACCGCAACAGTATCTGTTGAACTCATCCAGTCTTGGTCCGCTGGCTGAACAGGCTGATTGGCATCGCCTGTAAAGGTTCTCCATCCTTCACCAAGCATAATAATGTTTGGATTAAGTTTTTGAGCTTCAGTAAAGGCCAGCTCAATTGCTTCGGCATCATGGTCCCCCATCATATCGAAACGGAAACCATCTACCTTAAACTCATCCACAAGATACTTGATGGAATCAACTAAGACACGACGGCTCATGTAGTGAGTGGTTCCGAGACGACCTCCACCAAAGCTAGATTTAGCCGTACCATCTGCCTCCATGAAGTGATAATAGTTTGGCTCTAAGTCTTCAAATAAGAAGGTCTTAGAAGTGTGGTTATAGACCACATCCAAAATCACCCCCATGCCTTGTTTGTGGATTTCATTGACCAGGTTTTTGAATTCCTCGATGCGTTTCATTGGATCTGTCGGATCTGTAGAATACATACCTGTAAAGGCAAAGTAGCTCTGTGGATCATAGCCCCAGTTATAGTTACTGTTGCTTGATGCGTACTCGCTCATCCGCTCTGCATTTTTCAATTCATTGACAAAATAGTAGCTCATAACTGGTAGCAGTTGAATATGGGTCACACCCAGGTCTTTGAGGTAGCTGAGTCGCTCTGCAAAGGCCGCAAAGGTGCCAAACTGAGCTGTCAATTCATCAGAAATAGCAGGATCGGATGTGAAGTCACGGACATGAGCCTCATAGATAATAGCATCTTCACGCTGATTGAAGTTAGGAATTGTGGCATAGTCCAAACCACTTGGACCAACTTCTGATGGATCCACAATCGCAGCTTTTGCAATCCGATAAGATGGATCTGTATCTGCCAAATCACTATTCCACTCCGCTAAAGACTTAGCATATGGGTCCAAAACAAGAACAGCTTGATTCCCACGAGTGATTTCATAATGGTAGTAGTAACCACGATAGTCCGAGATACCAAGACCTGATTGACTGTTCAATTCAAGATCCCATTGTCCCTTATCGCCCTTGGTCATAGCCAATTTACCGACCACCTTAGACTGGTCATCCTTATCATAAAGAACAACTGCTACACTGTCTGCACTTGGAGACCAGAGAGTCATATCAACGACACTTCCAGCCTGACTCACACGCGCACCAAGCTCTCCATCATAAGCATATAGCTCATCCTTCAATTGCCAGCTCATAGTTGTTGTGAAGCTATCATTGCCATATTTGAGGGTATAGCCCGCATTTTCTTGGTTGAAATCCCCAAGGACTCGCACCTTGTTGCTTGTTGCATCCAAGACAAGGTCCGTCACAGCAACTGTCTGACCATTTTTATCTGTTACAGACAATTTCTCCAAGATGCTATCCTTATCAGCACCTTCCAGCGTTGTAAAGGCTGCTTCTAGAGCTGTTAGGCTAACATGAGAAACACCTGTTACACGGACATTATTGACAAAATAAGGGTTGGTGTAAATAGTCGCATCATCATCCTTAAGGAAGATTTGTGTCTGATTTTTCAAATCTGTAAAGCTATAATCTTTCTGTTGAATTTTCACATCATCTCCTGACTTGCTTTCATCCAATAGCAGGAAGCCAATGGAACTTGGTAAATCTGTCAATTTGACATCAATATAGGCACCGTACTTGCCTTGGTTTTCAAAATCAATACCATTTGGCCAGTCACCCAAGGTAACATCAGTCACATCTCCCCAGATCCAGAGACCTTTTTGGTCATAATTGCCATCGGTACGGAAGTAATTGATACGGAGGTAGCCTTCTTTAAGCGGTTGATAGAGGCTGAGTTGGTAGTTTTCATCAAACCAAGCTTCATTCATCTTGGTGCTAATCCGTTCAATGGTCTTGTCACCTGTGATGTTCTCACCAGAAGTGTTATTGATCAACAGACTAATCTTGCTGGCTGTTTCATCTTTCATCTTGATGTCCAGATAATAGCCATAGTCATCCTGTTTAGCCGTGCTGAAATTGGTTGCACCTGTTGGCCAAGCACCAAGATCTGACGATGGTTTTTCGACATCATCCCATGTCCATAAACCTAAGCTAGATAAATTATCAGATGGTAGAGTTTTAAAGTGAACACGGAAGTAGCCTGCTTCAATTGGTTCTTCAGTTGCTCCTTGCACACTGGCATTGACGATGTCACCTGCTTCTGTCTGAAGGAGCATGGTGCCACCTTGACCGATTGTTGGCAGTTCGACTTGAACAACCCATTTACCGTCTTTCTCGATAGCTTGGTAAGATTTTCCTGTGTAGGCATCTGTGACCACTACATCCTGACCAGATACTTCAAGCGCCATTTCCTTGTTCTCGGTATTGGTTGAGAAGACAAGATAGGCTGCTTGATCTTGGTAACTGCGTTTGCTGATAAGCCAACCTTGGCTATCATTTCCAGCAAGTGTGCTTGTATCACCACGTGAGAGCAATGTTGAATTGGCATTACGGAAGGCCAACAATTTCTGATAGTGGTCTGTGATGCCACTAGTCTCTACCTTACTCCAATCGAAATCGTACCGGTTGTCATAAACTGGCCAGTTGTTTTGTCCAGATTGCCCCACTTCTTCACCGTAGTAAATGACTGGCTGACCTTTAGCAGTAATCAAGAGACTGGCAGCCAATTTCAGTTTGTCCAGATTTCCCTCTTTTTCTGCACCACCGAGACTGTAAAGGAAACCATCTTCGTCATGACTGCCCAAGAATTGACCCAGAGAAGCTGCGCTAGTCAGAACCTTGCTACGTTCTTCTAGCTCTTTTCCAGCTGCTTTCAGTTGACCATTGACTAGATATTTGGCAATATCCTTGAAGCCAAAGTCCAACAAGCTATCCATAGTACCGATACCCAAGTCACCCTTGGTATCTTTATAGTTAGCTCCCCAAGTTTCCCCAATCAAGTGGAAGTCAGGGTCTCTATCCACTAATTCATTTTTGAAATGTTGCCATGTGGTATCATCAACGTGTTTGACTGTATCGACACGGAAAGCATAGATTGAATTACCCTTGGCAGTTGTTGAGCGTTCCAACCAAGATGCCTGCCAAGCAACCAACTGATTGCGAACAGCTGCTTCTTCTGTCTTGAAGTCAGGCAATCCTGCAAGCGAACCGAGCTGGTCATCTCCCTGCTTGTCTTCTTCCTTAGTCCGTACCAAACCTGCAAAGGTTTCTTCTGTACCATAGCCAGCATGGTTAAGTACCACGTCAACAACAATGTTTATACCTTTTTCCGCCGCGGCATCAATCAATTCGTGGAAATCAGCTAAACTTCCCAAATGCGGATTGAGTTTCTCAAAATTGGATGCCCAATAACCATGGTAAGCATAGTACTCTCCATCTGTTACGCTACCGACATTCTGTGGAATATTTTCAACAATCGGAGTCAACCAGATAGAGTCCACACCCAATTCTTTCAAGTAGTCCAGCTTGGCTGTCACTCCTTTGAAGTCTCCGCCTTGGTAAAGACCGCGTGGGTTGGAGGCTGTTCCTTCCACCAGCTTATCATTGCTGGTGTCTCCATTGTAGAAACGGTCTGTCATCATAAAGTAGATAACTTGCTCGTCCCAGTCTTTTTCACCATCTGCCTTGATACGCTCTGTAATGGTCACATCTAGGCTAGTTTCGTAGTAACCGTTGTCCTTGTCATAGACCTTTACAGGAAGACTATAGGTACCTGGCGCTGTGCTAGACGTCGCTTTAATGGTCACACGATTGAGCTCAGTAGAGATTGGCACAAGGCCTCCACCGATGGCACTTGTATCGACTTCCATTTTGACAATCTCAGCATTTTCAGGGTTGGTGACAGTTACAGATACCAAGCCGCTTTCATTGTAGTTGAATGGTGCTTTGCTACTAGCCTCAACAGTCACATTTTTTGTACCCGGAGTCGCCTTACTGGTATCGAGTTCTACTTTCTCTTCGATAAAATATGGATTGGTATAGAGTTTGTCGTCACCATTTCGAAGGAAAATTTGGCTATGCCGTTTACGATCTGCAAAGGCTAAATCAATGGTTTTATTGCCTGCAAGATCTGGATTGTTCTGATTGATTAGCAGAAATCCAAGCTTAGAATCTAAACCGTTCGAGAGGGGAATGTCAACATAAGCTCCGTATTTGCCAAGTTTAAAGTCAACGGCACCTGTTGGCCAGCCATCACTCGCTTCAGTCGTATCGCCCCAAGTCCATACGCCCCAACCTTCATAATTCTTGTCTTCACGTGTGTAATTGATGCGGAGAACATTTTCATCTTTGAGCGGCTCATAGCTAGACACGCTGTAGTTACTAGCGATCCAAGCCTCATTTTGTTCCGGAACAAGAAGCTCCACTTTTTGGTCTGACTCTGTTATTTTTTCTCCATTCTTGAGGACCAGATAGCCAATCGTTCCTGGTGTCTCAGATTTTTTAATATCAACGTAATGGCCGTAGTCATCTACCTGACTGCTTGAAAAATTCGCTGTATCCCTTGGCCATTGATTACCATCGGACGGCTCTGCCACTCCTCCCCAAGTCCAAAGTCCTTGGCTTTCTGGTGCTGTTTCATCTACATTTTCAAAGTGCAGACGAATGCTGCCTTCTTCGATAGGTGTTTCTGCTGCAGCTCTTTCTGCCACAGGTGTTGCAGTAGTTGCCAGTGGAGCAACTGATGCATTATCTACGGTTTCCGATACTCCAGTAGGACTTGTATTGGTTACAGTTGGTAGAGTTTCACTTGTCGATGCTCCTCCAGACTGTTCCGAAACATTGGTTATGGTAGTTTCCGCAGGAGTAGCCGCTTCCTCGGCATGAACTACTTGACCGACTCCAGACATCAGAAAAGCTGTCGCAATACCGACGGATGCAACGCCGACATTAAATTTACGAATGCTAAAAAATTGTTTTTTCTCAAACATTCCTCTTGATTTCATCTCACGAATAGATTTCTTTTTCATAGGCTCCTCCACGTAAATTGATTTTTATAGTATAAGTATATACAATCGCACCTAGTCTTTGCAAACGTTTTCTTAGCTGTTATCGGTAACAAAAATCATCAAAAAAAAAGAAACTACTATGGCGTAGTCTCTCGTTCAATCAATTCAGCACAGTCGAAATGGGCCAAGCTAGTCAAAGGTTTTCCATCCAGCATATCCATCAATCGCTTCACACTGATTGCTCCCATTTTTTGAATGGGTTGCTTCATGGTCGTCAACCTTGGATTTGAAATCCTATCGATAAAAAATCCGTCAAATCCAATCACGCCAACATCCTGAGGAATCGATTTTCCAATCGCTTGTAGCCCCCTTGTAATTCCCAGTGCTAGGCGGTCCGAAGCACAGACAAAACAAGTCTTATCTGGTAAATCGTCTAGATTTCTGATAAAGTCTTCTGCGACGCGAGAATGATTGGCCAAGCGATACAGGCGACTTTCTCGGTCTTTCATAGCCTTTTTATAGCCTTCTTCTCGCCTTTCTTCAAATGACTCTGGTAAATCAATGCCCACAAAGAAAACCTGTTCATATCCTTTTGATAGGGCAAATTCTGTCGCTAATCGAGTGGCTTCCTTGTTATCTGAGTCCACAAACGGTAACCCTTCACTATTCTCTCCAAATAATATGAGAGGTTTACCTAAGCCTTTTAACCATGAAAAATCTGACTTTCTGGCACCTGTGATAATATAGCCATCACACTGATCCGTCACTAACTTCGCATCGGTTACCAATTGCAAGGTATAATTTCGTTGATTCAATTCTGCTGCAATGCCTCGCAATAAATCGATATAATACGGCTCAACGACATCCATTTTTTCAAGGATGACCACCTGGACAATCAAGGTCCGTTGCTGGGCCAAGGCCTTGGCGACAACATTTGGCTTATAATTTAATTCTTCCATGGCTTTCGTCACCAACAGTCGCAATTCGCGTGTCACCTGCTCTGGATGATTGATGACACGCGACACCGTCATCTTTGAAACATTAGCTAACCTAGCTACATCTGCTAAAGTTGTCATCAGCCCCTCCTACTTTTCTTATTCATATTTTCTCAAATTTTGTGCAAACGTTTTCTCTGTTCTATTATATCCAATTCTAGTAAAAAATGCAAAAGTGTTTTGAAGGTTATAACATCTATTTCTTTAGGTATGAGAAAAACACCAGCATTGCCAGTGTTTTCCTTCTACAGTTCTTCTTTCTGAATCCGAGCCAAGAACTGCTTGGTTCGTTCTTCTTTTGGCTGGTCAAAAATATCTTCTGGTCGGCCTTCTTCAATAATTTGGCCTCCATCCATGAAAATCACACGGTCGGCTACTGCACGCGCAAAGCCCATCTCGTGTGTCACAACCACCATGGTCATGCCTTCTTTGGCCAACTGCATCATGACAGCCAAGACCTCACCGATTAACTCGGGGTCGAGAGCAGAGGTTGGTTCATCAAAATAGATGACCTCGGGACTAGTCGCAATGGCTCTGGCAATGCCGACCCGTTGCTGCTGACCGCCAGAGAGCTGGCTCGGATAAGAATCATATTTGTCCGACAGGCCAACCTTATCCAAGGCTGCCTTACCGATTCTTTCAGCCTCTTGCTTGGGCACTTTCCGAGCTACAATTAAGCCTTCCGTCACATTTTGCAGGGCAGTCTTATTGGCAAAGAGATTGTAGTTTTGAAAAACGAAGGCTGTTCGCTTGCGGATGGCTGCAATTTCCTTCTTTGTCATCTGAGCCAAGTCATAGCTGTCCTCACCGAAGACTAGGTGACCCGCGTCAGCTTTTTCCAAAAAGTTCAATGAACGAAGAAGGGTTGTTTTTCCAGAGCCAGATGGTCCCAAAATAACAACCACCTCTCCTGGATTGACCTCTACATCAATGCCTTTTAATACCTCTTGACCATTGAAGGCCAGCTTTACTCCATTTGCTTGAATCATCTGAACCTCCTAATAGACCGCCAACTTCTTCTCGCCATAGGTCTGAAGCTTAGTCAAAATAGTTGAAAAGAATAGATAAATGAGAGCAACTTCACAATAGAGGGCAAATGGCTCATAGGTCCTTGCCGCAATCTGCTGAGTCGCCATAAACATCTCCAAAACCGTGATATTGGCCGCTAAAGATGTATCCTTGACCAATCCAATCAAGGTATTCGATAAGGGTGGAAAGGCCACTCGAAAGGCCTGTGGGAGAATAATCCGACGCATGGTCTGGGCAAAACTCATCCCGACAGAATAGCCAGCCTCCAACTGCCCCTTAGGCACGGACTCAATAGAAGCCCGTATGGTTTCCGCAGCGTAGGCACCTGTATTGACAGAAAAAACCAAAACCGCCGACGGAAAAGCATCCAAGACAATTCCTAGACTTGGTAGCCCAAAGAATATCACATAGAGTTGAACCAAGAGTGGCGTCCCTCGAACAACCCAAATATAGAAACGAGCCACTTGTTTGAGAATGGGAATCTGAGCAATTTGCACCAAGGCTGTCCCAATAGCAATGATTAGACCAAAGATAAAAGACAAGATGGTCAATGGAATCGTCACCAATAATCCTGGGACAAGGATTTGCGTAAATGAATCAATTAATAATTGCCAAACTCTATCTGTCATCGTTTCTCCTATTTATTCTTTATTTGGCTTTAGATACATCCTCACCAAAGTATTTGTTTGAGATTTCAGCTAATTTTCCTTCACTAGCCAATTCTGCCAAGGCTGCATCAATCTCTTTCACAAGGTCTTCATTTCCTTTTGCAACTGGGAAGGCTGTTGTTGACACGTCATCCGTCAAGGTCACAACCTTAATCGGTGCATCAGCATGTTGTTTCACATAGTCTAAGTAAACCAAGTTGTCATTGATGGTAGCATCCACACGACCTGTGTTCAACAATTCAACTGCTTGAGAGAATCCATCCACACCAACAACTTCTGCACCATTTTCACGTGCCAAATCTGCCCAGTTACTTGTCAAGCTGTTGGCAGATTTTTTACCAGATAAATCTGCAAAACTTGTAATGTCAGTATTATCCTTCTGTGTTACCAAAGCTCCATAGATGTATGTATATGGTGTTGAAAAGTCGTACTTTTCCTTGCGTTCATCCGTAATACCAACCTGGTTGGCAACAGTATCAAAACGTGCTGCATCCAAACCTGCAATCATGGAATCCCATTCTGTTTCAACAAATTCCACCTTGACACCCAATTTCTCAGCAACGGCTTCGGCTACTTCTACATCATAACCGACCAATTTTCCGCTCTCATCATGATATGAGTAAGGAGCATAGGCACCTTCAGTACCGATTTGAATAAGGCCTTCTTCCTTAATTTGTGCCAAGAGGGTTTGGTCTGTGCTACTTGATGAGCTCGTTGATGTTGACGAACTGCAAGCTGCTAAGGTAAAAGCTGCTAGGGCTGTTGTTGCAAATAAAGCTAATTTTTTCATTATAAATACACTCTTTCTTTTTCAGATTTCTCAATCATAACACGAAATGAAGCGTATAACCAATATAAATTTTCTATCAAGGCTATTAAATTTTTTAATCAGGTCTTAGAAATAAAAAAAGGCCTAGAAGACCTTTTTTAAATAATTATACACCAGCTGGTGGGTAAATGTAGCTAACCGTTCCTTCACTGGTCGTTGTCGGATCAAAGAATCCACGTACATTACTTGGGTAATAAGTTCCTCCATAGTTTGATTCCTTAACTTGAATGTGACCGTTAGCTGCCACATCTGTTACATAGGCAACATGACCGTAGCCTCCATCTGTCCATACAGCAATAGCGCCAACTTTTGGAGTAGTTCCCACTTCATATCCAAGCGCTGCCGCACTAGCTGCCCAATCTCCACCATTACCCCAATAGTTTCCAACCCAAGGAGCCATTTCTTTGGCACCCCAAGTACACTGACCCGCTGGATAGGTATTAGCCGTATATTCCACAGCAACCTCTGACACCATATTGGTAGCCAAAGCAGCCTTTGCAGCGGCAGCAGCTTTCTCAGCCACAATTTTTTCTGCAGCAGCTTTGGCTGCTATTTTTGCAGCTTCAACCTTTTTTGTTAACGCTGATACTGTCGGACTATCGCTTATAACTGTGTCATCTGCACTGACATTCACCATTCCCGACCATAAAAGATTTCCTATGAGGGCTGTAAACAGTCCCAATTTGAATTGTTTTTTTATCATTTGATAACTCATAATATTTGATTCCTTCGTGTTTTTCTGCCCTATCTATCCTAAGGGATAATCCTTGCAGAGAGCTTAAAGAAATGTAACAAATATTACAGACAACTTGCAATCTCTTAACAATCACAGCGTTCTGACTTTTTGTCAAAAAAACGACCTCCAATACGGAAGTCGTTTCTTATTATTTACATTTATCTCGCTAGGATAGTCACTAGTTTGGTTACTTCACAACGATATTCACCAATTTAGTTGGCTCCAACAGTCTACGGATAGGCTGTTGGAGGTTGGAAATGGACAAACAAACGAGGCAATCGTTACTTGGTAACGATATTGACGAGTTTGTTTGGAACCGTAATCACCTTCACCACTGTTTGACCAGCGATTTCAGCTTGGACTTTTTCGTCTGCCAGAGCAACTTTTTCAAGTTCAGCTGGTGCTAGGTCTTTGGCTACGGTCAAGCGAGCTTTTACTTTACCCTTGATTTGGACAACGATTTCCACTTCGCTTTCCACTAGCTTGCTTTCGTCATATGTTGGCCATGCGACATAGCTGATTGACTGACTGGTGTTTGTCAAACCTTGCCATAACTCTTCTGCCAAGTGTGGTGCAAATGGGGCGATCAATTGGACAAATCCTTTGGCGTACTCGACATAGAGCGTGTCTTCCTTGTTTGCTGCGTTGACAAAAATCATGAGTTGAGCGATAGCTGTGTTGAATTTCAGGTCTTCAATATGCTCTGTCACCGTCTTCACAGTTTCATTGTAGACCTTATCAAGCGCTCCGCTATTTTCCGCCACAAGCTCCTTGGTCGTCAAGAGGCGATAAACACGGTCAAGGAACTTACGGCTGCCCTCGAGACCTTCTTCTGACCAAGCAATCGAAGCGTCAAGTGGGCCCATGAACATCTCGTAGACACGGAGGGTGTCCGCACCGAATTGCTCGACCACATCATCTGGGTTAACCACGTTTTTAAGAGACTTAGACATCTTAGCAGGTGCCTGCTCCAACTCTTCACCAGTTTCGATGTTGAAGAAAGAGCCATCGCGTTTTTCCACCTTGTCTGTCGCTACAAGGGCACCACGGTTGTCACGGTAGCTAGTCCCCAAAATCATCCCTTGGTTAAAGAGTTTTTGGAATGGCTCTTTGGTCGGTACAACGCCAAGGTCGTAAAGGAACTTATGCCAGAAACGAGCATAAAGCAGGTGAAGGACCGCGTGCTCGGCACCACCGATGTAGATGTCCACTGGCAACCATGCTTTGAGAAGCTCCTCGTCTGCCAATTTCTCATCGTTGTGTGGGTCGATATAGCGGAGGTAGTACCAGCTAGAGCCCGCCCATTGTGGCATGGTGTTGGTCTCACGGCGACCTTTTACGCCGTCTTCACGCACCACTTCCAACCAGTCTGTCAAGTTAGCTAGTGGTGACTCCCCTGTACCTGAAGGCTTGATGTCTGAAGTTTTTGGCAATACCAGAGGTAACTCATTTTCAGGGACTGCTGTGGAAGTACCGTCTTCCCAGTGGATGATTGGAATTGGCTCACCCCAATAACGCTGACGGCTGAAAAGCCAGTCACGGAGGCGGTAAGAAATTTTCTCCTGACCGAGACCATTTTCTTCCAACCAAGCCACCATTTTAGCAATAGCTTCTTCCTTGTTAAGACCATCTAGGAAATCAGAGTTGATGTGGGCACCATCTTCTGTGTAAGGTGCTTCTTCTACATTGCCACCTTCTAAAACTGGAATGATATCCAAACCAAATTGTTTAGCAAATTCCCAGTCACGCTCATCGTGGGCAGGAACAGCCATAATAGCACCTGTTCCGTAGCTCACAAGCACATAATCAGCAATCCAGATTGGAATTTCCTTGTTGTTCACAGGGTTGATAGCATAGGCACCTGTCCAAACACCTGTCTTGTCTTTGGCAAGGTCTGTACGGGCAAGGTCTGATTTGAGAGAAGCTTGGCGTTTGTACTCTGCCACAGCCTCTGCCTGCTCAGGCGATGTAATGCTATCCACCAAGTCATGCTCAGGGGCAAGGACAGCATAGGTCGCACCAAATAAGGTATCTGGACGAGTTGTGAAAACAGTGAAGTCCTTGTCTGTATCCTTGATCTTGAAGGTCACATTGGCACCCGTTGACTTACCAATCCAGTTGCGTTGCATATCCTTGATAGACTCTGGCCAATCAACTTCTTCCAAATCGTTAAGCAAACGCTCTGCATAGGCAGTGATTTTTAACATCCATTGACGCATTGGCTTGCGGACAACTGGGTAGCCACCACGCTCAGATGTTCCGTCAGGAAGGACCTCTTCGTTGGCGATAGCTGTTCCCAATTCTTCTACCCAGTTTACAGGCACTTCTGCCTCGTAGGCTAGGCCTTTTTCATACAACTTAGTGAAAATCCACTGGGTCCACTTGTAGTAGTTAGGGTCAGTCGTATTAACCTCACGGTCCCAGTCGTAAGAAAAGCCAAGGGCGTTAATCTGACGTTTGAAGTTAGCAATGTTTTCTGCTGTAAAATCAGCTGGGTCATTTCCCGTGTCCATAGCGTATTGCTCTGCTGGCAGACCAAAGGCATCCCACCCCATTGGGTGAAGGACGTTATAGCCTTGGGCACGCTTGTAACGGCTGAGAATATCTGTCGCAGTATAACCCTCTGGGTGACCAACGTGCAAGCCCGCACCAGACGGATAAGGGAACATATCTAGGGCATAAAAGTTTGGCTTATCTGCATCTGTTCCCGTTTTAAAAGTATGATTTTTTGCCCAAAATTCCTGCCATTTGGGCTCGATTTCCTTGTGATTGTAGAAGCTCATGTCATTTCTCCATGTCAATAAATTATCTTTACTATTATATCACGTTTTTAGGGAATTGGGAAAGACAAAAACAGCCAGTTTTCACTAGCTGTTTTCCCGTTTTTACCAAATAATCACGCGGTCTTCTTTGGCACGCCACATGCCGTCTCCTTCTTGAACACCGAAGGTTTCATGGAATTCATCGAAGTTTGGCAACTGGATGTTGGTGCGTAGGTGACCTGGTGCATGGACATCCACACTAGCCAACATCTGCATGAACTCAGGACGGGCCTTCATTCGCCAGATACGAGCAAAGTTGGTAAAGAATTCCTCTGCGGAGAAGTCATCCTCTGACTTGGCTGCTTCTAAGGCTGCTGCAATCCCACCAAGGTCGGCAATGTTTTCTGACACGGTCAATTTACCATTGATTTTGGCACCGTAGGAATCCTGACCTTCAAACTGGTCGATGACCTGCTGGGTACGGGCCTCAAAGGCAGCATAATCTTCCTCTGTCCACCAGTTATTAAGGCTACCATGCTCATCAAAGGAAGCACCGTTGGAGTCAAAGGCATGGGAAATCTCGTGGGCAATCACGGCACCGATACCTCCGTAGTTGGCTGATGAAGACTGCTCTAGCGAGTAGAATGGTGCCTGCAAAATCGCCGCTGGGAAGACAATCAAGTTTTTCTGTGGGTTATAGTAGGCATTGACCATGTGAGCTGGCATGCCCCATTCCTTAATGTCCACAGGCTTGTTCCACTTGCTCCAACCATGAGCAATGTCAATCTTGTTTAGTTCGATGGCATTTTCCACCAAGGACTTGCTTGGGTCAACAATCTTCTTATAATAACGCTCTGGCAAGGCTTCTGGGTAGCCGATGTAAGGCTTGATAACATTGAGTTTGACAATGGCCTTATCACGCGTTTCCTGAGCCAACCAGTCTGCCGTTTCCAAACGAGACTTGTAGACCTCAATCATCTTAGCGACTTTTGCTTCCACATCGGCCTTGGCTTCTGGTGAGAATTTTTCTCCAGCATACCAAAGACCGAGGGCTTGGTTAAAGTAACCTTGTGCCAGATTGTAGGCTGCTTTTTCTTGGTTTTGAGCCTGTGGTGTACCAGAAAGGGCACGGCTGTAGGCTCCTGCTAGAATACGAATTTCATCCGACAGGAAGGCTGTATAAGCCCCTGCTGCTTTCAATATCAAGGTCGCCTTCAAAAGCTCCCAATTATCCGCACTGTAAATTTCCTTAGCAGCCTGCCAGAAACGCTCCTCAGGCACGATAATCTTGTCTGGTGTTTGACCTAAAATCGCTGTGAAGAAAGCATCCAAAGGCAACTCTGGTGCCAAGGCAGTAAAATCTGCCCACTCATACGGATGATAGAGTTTGGCGTACTCAGAACCCTCTTCATTTGACAGGACATACTTGGCAATCTTAGCATCCAATTCCAAACGTTTATCTAGGAGGTCCTTGATTTCCTCATCGCTGAAACCGAATTTAGGCAAGAGAGCTTCTTGACTCTCTCTCCACATTTTGAGCAATTCGGCTCCTTTTTCATGGCCTTCTTCATAGTAGGTCGTATCTGGCAGGATAATGCCTAGAGAATCTGCCCACAGAACATTGGTTTGGGCATCCATAAAGTCAGGTGCCACACCAAAAGGCATGAGGTTTGGCTTGCCTGCCAATTCGTATTCTGCCAATTTGCTAGTAAATTCTTCGAAAGAGTTGAGAGCCTTGTACTCTGCAATCAAGGCCTGGGCAGGTTCTGCCCCCAAACGGTCACGGGTTTCATAGTCGGCTACTTGTTTGTGAAAGGCCACAAAGTTTTGCAAAACGCTATCTTCTGGAACATTTTCCCCCGCCAACCATTCGTTAGTCGTGTCAATCATGAGCTTTTCAATCTCATCCGCCAAATCAGAGAAACCACCTGTTCTTGGCTTATCGTCTGGAATCACGGCTGTTTTTGCCCATTCACCATTGACGTATTCGTAAAAATCATCTTGTAAACGTGTCATTGATTTTCTCCTTTGTCTTTCTTAATGACTATAATAACAAAAAATTCTGACAATTTCACTTATCAGATGACCGTGACCAAGTATTTTTTAAAATAATACTCGAACAAACCACAAGAAGGCTGACAACGGCACAGGTCCCTGACATGGTTAAATCCAGTTGATTGGCCACTAAAAAACCTAGCACAACCGTTAGAATAGCGATACCTTGCCCTAAAAGAAGCAATTGCCAAAAGGATTTGACCCAACGTAGGGCAGCCATACTTGGTGCCACCAAGAAAACAATAACAGTCATCGAGCCAATCGCTTCAAAGGCCAGAACAGTAGTTAAGGAAACTAGAATCAAAATGACCATTTCTAACATCCTTGTTCGTAAGCCAGACAAACGAGCATGGTTGCTGTCAAATAGGTACACTTGTAAACGATGGTAAGCCCAAGCAAAAAATAGAACGATAACCAACCAAGCCAAACTTGACTTGACCAGACTAACAGGGAATGACCAGGCTAGAACATCCATACGATGGAGCGGAGCAAAAAGTACTTCCCCCTGCAAAACCAGATCCACATCCAAGTGAACATTGCGAGCAAAAAGAGAAATAAGCAAAACCGCCACCGCAAAAAAGAAAGAAAAAACTAGACCTGTTGCGGCATCATGCGCTATCTTTCGACTATGCAGACGGTCAATGGCAAGAACCGATAATAACCCAAACAGACTGGCACCAACTATTAGCAACGGCGAATCCAAACTATGACTAATAAAAAATCCCAGAACAATCCCAAGCAAGACAGAATGCGATAGAGCATCTGCCAGCATCGATTGATTTTTCACAACCAGTATCGAGCCAAGCAAGCCACAAGAACTAGCAATAACCATCAAAATGAGTAATACTTCAAACACGACCATTCTCCTTTCTGACATAGGTAACATACACAAATGCAGACAGGGTCAGACCTGTCAGACAGACAATAATAGTCGGTCCGGTCGACAAGCCAGATACACTAGAGCTAATCCAGGTCCCTACAAAAGCCGACCCAATTGCAACGATTCCTGCCAGTAACAGACTCTTGTGATACGATTTTCCCAGCATCAAGCCAAAGACAGCTGGCGCAATCAAAAAACTACTCATTAAGATAGCTCCGACTAACTTTAATCCTACTGCAATTAGGCAAATCATCAAAAACATCGTCAACTGCTGTAAGTACTTTACACGAACACCAATAACCCTTGCAAAAGTTTGATCAAACAGATACAGCTTATAGTCTTGATAGAAGAAAGCAAACAATACCAAAGCCAATAGGGAAATGAGTCCGATGAGTATCACATCATCCAGCTGAATAAAGGCTGCCTGTCCAAATAGATAGGTTTGCAATCCAGCCTGGGAAGACCCTGCAAAGGCTTCATTTCCCTGAATAGCATTTTTCAAGACCATTCCCAAACCAAAGAAAGAAGCAGACACCAATGAAAGGGCATTGACTAGACTGTGACCACCTTTTCGACGCAGCCAATGGACAAGTGCATAAGAAAGATAGCCTGACAACACTGCTCCTAACAGCAAGTAGAGAGGATGTCGCGACTGAAAAATCATGAAAGAGACAATCACTCCAGGATAAGAAGCATGCCCAAGAGCATCCCCAAGCAAACTCTGTTTAGTAAGAACAGATATACTTCCGATAGTGCTGGCTGCTACAGCTAGGCTGACGGTCCCTAAAGCAACTGTCCAGAAAGAATACTCTTTGAAAACCTCAAACATGACTGCCTCCTTTGGCATTTCCTAAAAACAGCCCATTTCCTATGCCGTAGGTCGCCTGATAATTCTCACTTGTCAAAGTCTCATCCATCGGACCAGAGTCAATCACATGCTTATGAAGCCAGACAAGGTGATCAAAGTAGGCATCCAGCGTCGTTAAGTCATGATGAATGACAATGGAAGTTTTCCCTTCACATTGGAACTCCTTGAGCATATCCATGATCATGATTTCTGTTGCCTGATCAATCCCTGCTAGAGGCTCATCCATAAGATACAATTCTGCTTCCTGTGCCAGGGCTCTGGCTAGAAAGACCCGCTGACGCTGCCCACCTGAAAGCTGATCAATCTGACGATGGCGTAAATCCGCAATTTTTAACCGTTCTAGAGCCTGCTCAACAATCTGTCTATCAGCCTTAGTCGGTCTTCTAAATATCCCCTTACTATGAGCGAAGCGTCCCATCAGAACAATTTCAAAGACTGTTGCAGGAAATTGCCAGTTTACTTGACTGGATTGGGGAATATAGGCTACTTTTTGAGCAATCAACCTCTCTAGACCTGCCTCCTGACCAAGCAAGCGAACCTGTCCTGTGTCAGGTTTTTCCAACCCCAAAATGACCTTGAATAGACTGGACTTCCCAGCACCATTTGGTCCAACAATAGCCGTCCGACTCCCTCTGGGAATCACCAAATTGACATCTTCTAAAGCCATGGTCTGGCTGGCTGAATATGCTAAATTGACATCTTTTAATTCAATGATTGCTGACATATTTCCTCCTATTTTTAAAAATGATATACCTCATTCATACTCAATGAAAATCAAAATCAGACCAACCTACCAAGCTGAGAAAGTCGATAAGATTAAGATACCGTACCAACAAATTGCTGGCAAACCCTATACATCGCTTATTTCAACACATAAGTGCATGAATTTGATTTTCGTAGAGCACCAATGCTTCCTTCAATCGTATGTTTATAAACCTGTTAAAAATGGTCCAAAAACGGAAAGAACTCGACCTAGACCGAGTCCTTTTTACTACTCATTTGAAATCCCTATTCACGCACAGACTACTGATGCTGTGAACCAAGATTATCGAGGTCTACAAACAGCATTTCTAGTCAAGGACCTCAATAACTGGTGTGATTTGCTACTAACGCCTATCCTCCCCCAAGCGTTGTCACCTCCTATAGAAAGAGTCCTATACTGCTTGTGCTCGAAACAATTGATTATCCCTCATATTGGTACCTATCAACTCTATCTTCGGTAATATCTCTAGTCTTCATTGAATAGTAAGTCCGTTCGACCTCTACTATTTCAGATATTTAACCATCAATGTAACATTATGTTTGTACATGTCGATAAAGGTATCCCCTTCTTCACCTTCTGGTGCCAAAGAATCTGAGAATAACTCCTTACCTTCGCCAGTAACAACTTCAACCTGACCGCCTTTGGCTTTTACTGCCTCTTGCAATTTCTCCATGCGTTCTGGATTAGTTGTAGACTCTGTAAAGATAGCCTTGATATTATGGTCAATGATTAGGTTAACTGTCTCAATCATGTCACTGTTAGCCACTTCTGAGTCGGTGCTCACGCCTTGAGGAGCATAGAGAGTGAAGTCATAACTAGCAGCAAAGTAATTAAAGGCATCATGCGGCGTTACCAAATAGCGACTTTCTTTTGGAATCACACTTAATTCTTTTTCTACCCAGGCATGCAAATCATCTAGCTGCGCCTGGTATTTTTCTGTATTCTTCTGAATCAGCTCTGCTTTTTCCGGAAGAAGCTTTTGTAACTCCTCTGAAGCCACCGCTACCGCTGATTGATAGAGCGGAATAGAAAACCAGAAGTGAGGGTCCACAATCTGCTCGCCGTCCTCATCCATCGTATTCAAGTCTTTTGCATTAAAGTTTTTAGAAACAGCTACTCCAGTCTTCTCCAAAGCTTCAACCATTTTACCTTCAAAGTGCAAACCGTGGTAGAGAACAAGGTCAGCCTTTTGTAATTTTGATAAATCACTAGATTTGGCTACGTACAAATGAGGGTCTTCTCCTGCTGGAATCAGCAAATCACGTTCCACCTCATCGCCTGCCAGCTGGTAGACCATATCATTGAGGAAAGAGGTTGTGACAGCCACTCGTGGCTTACTAGAGCCTTCTGTGGTTTGCGATGGACGACAAGCTCCTAGTCCTATTAGGGACAATAGCAGAGCAAAACTAAGAAGTAGTTTTTTCATAGTAGGTTCTCCTTTTAATTTTGTTAGGTACGCTTAACTTTAGTTTTAATATATATTAAAAAATTCTTTCTGTCAATCATTTTTATAAAATTTTGGTATACTATTCTTAACTAGAAAGTGAGAGACTATGACACCAAACAAAGAAGACTACCTGAAAGTCATTTACGAACTCGGACAGACTGACCAAAAAATCACCAATAAGCAAATTGCTGAAAAGATGAATTTTTCTGCCCCAGCCGTTTCGGAAATGCTTAAAAAAATGGTGAATGAGGAACTGATTGAAAAAGACAAGACAGCCGGCTATCTCCTTAGCCAAGCTGCCTTGGAAATGGTAGCCAATCTCTACCGCAAGCACCGCCTGATCGAAGTCTTTTTGGTCGAACAGCTGGGCTATTCCCCTGAACAAGTCCATGAAGAAGCTGAAATTTTGGAACACACCGTTTCAGACCATTTTATCAACCGACTGGATAAACTCCTAGGTTATCCCCAAACCTGTCCACACGGCGGCAGCATTCCCAAAGAGAACCAGTTGCTCGCGGAACGCTATCAAACCCGACTTTCCCAACTGACAGAAACAGGCTCCTACCAACTGGTTCGAATCCATGATTTCTACCAACTCCTCCAATATCTGGAGCAGCACGAGTTAGCCCTCGGAGATCAACTGCTTGTGACGGATTTTGACCACTTTGCCCGGACCATTACCATCCAGTACAAGGACAAAGAACTGGCTATTCCTACTACCATCGCCCATGATTTATTCGTAGAAAAAACCAATCGCCCAGCCTAAACAAGCTGAGCGATTATTTTTTCTTCATGTTACGAAAAATGGATCTAGTTTTAAAAAACAGTTGCCCACATACATACACTAACCAAAGTAGGAAACCGATATAAAAACAGCCCAATAGAAAGTAGGGGTTATAGGTTAAAGGCTGCAAGACAAACATGAGAATCCCTACCAAACCCCATCGCATACCCCAGGTCATCTTTCTCTGGATAATCCACTCCAGCCAATCTTCTCTAGTTGAACTTCTGGTGTCCAGATATTCTTGATTAAGGTCCTGAAAAAATTTTCTCATCTTCCTGCTCCCCTCTGCACTTGATAGTTAGCAATTATAAAATTGCCACTTATCCTCAGTATACAGGCATTTCCCCAAAATGTCTACTGTCAATTTTTATCCACCAATCTGCACCAAACCAAATAAAATTTGAAGGAATAAAATGGAGGCATTATAGAAGCTATGTGCAAGGATAGTATCCGTCATTCGTCTATTGCACATATACAGATAGCCCAGATAAGCCCCTGTGATAAAGTGACCAAAAAATGCCACCGAAAAGCTCCAAGTATGACAATAGGCAAATAGAAGGGCAGAAAATACGATGACCATTTGAGGATACTTAGGAAAATACTGGGCTGTCTTTTCTAACAAAATCCCTCTGTAAAGAAATTCTTCTAAAACTGGAGCAAACAAGACAACTGAGAGAGCCATCACCCAAAAATTGTCCGAATTTAACTGATTGACTATATCCAAGGCGTTAGAATCACTAAGGCTAAGACCCAAATACTGCCAAAGGAGGTTCAGGCAAGTTTGTCCCGCAAATACCAGTGCTGTCATTCCGACTATTTTAAAAATATTCAGCTTCTCTCTTGAAAAGACTTGATGCTTCATCATTCCTCGTCTGATGACAGAAAGTAGTGCCAATATTGCAAGACCAAGCCCTATCATGACTGCAAGTTTTAAAAGCATATTCTCTTGAAAGGCTGTTATCCCCACATAAACTGGAAATTGAATGAGCAAAGTGAGTAGCAAGGTACCCACTGCTAAACCGATTGATTTTATTATTTTCATATTCTACTTATTTTTTATCTATTACAACTAATTCCGAGTTTCATTTTTATATGTATGATAACTCAGAGTTAATATTCCTACTAACCCCAGTATATTTAGAATATACTGCAAGTAGTCTGTCACTCGAAACAAGTTTAGTATTCCCATCATTAATAGTATAAACAAGGGAATAATAGTTAAATGTCCAACTTGACTTGATAGACCCACCGATGTATAATAAACATAGAAAAAGGGAGTTGTCAGAAACAACTACCCCTTGCAGAACCGTTTAAGACGGTGGCTGTTTACAAATTATTTAAAAAATAACCGTTAACCTGCCAAAGTTATAGACGGTTATTTTTTTGTCGTTTTTACCAATTCAAGAACTAACATCACGAGAGCGATAAAAGAAAATAGTCATTCAGTTTACTTTTAGTACTAGGCAACGAGCTGCAGACAGTACTGGAGTACGGCAAAGCGAGTTAACGAAGTAATAAAAGAAAAACTGGATGACTGTACCAGCTACAAAAATGAGTGTTAGCCACTCAAAGGTTGACAAAGATAGCTTCTCCTTTCTGTTAGATTTTGATGATTTGCAGAGTAGAACAAAAAGTTCCATTCCACTTCTCTTAATTCTCGTCAACATCTCAGCGCAGTGGTTGATTGGCAGATTTGTTCGTGCTTCGCACTCCAAATCTGACCTAATCAACTGTGCGGGGGCGGTAAGACGAACTCATCTTCTACTAGTTGAGTTCTGTACCGCTCCCACCTACCTTTCAGAAATTAGATCCACCGTCTTTACTTTTCTGCAAAAACTATTATAGCATATTTAATAAAGAATTGTAGTCCAATTTCCACATCAAAAAACCAGCCTACTTGGGCTGGTCTTCTTGGAGTCGCTCTTTAAGGCGGCGACGGTATAAAATCTGTGAGGGAATGAAGTAAAGAAAGCTTGCTAGAATAATCCAGCGTTTATCTAAATCGCTAAGATAGATGGCTACTATCAAAACAAAGGCGAGAATTAAATAAAAGAAATGATTGGTCAATAACTTTTTCATTGGGCACCTCCACATTTTCTTGATATTAGTATACCAAATTTACATATAGATGTATAGAGGTCTAGCGATTTTTCGTATCCAAAACAATGGTCACCGGCCCATCATTGACCAGACTGACCGCCATATCCGCCCCAAAAACGCCTACTTCAACAGGCACAAAGGCTGCTAGGGCTTTGTTAAAAGCATCATAGAGTTGGCTGGCTAGGGCAGGAGCTGCTGCTCCTGTAAAGGCAGGGCGATTGCCTTTTTTTGTGTCCGCAAAAAGGGTAAATTGGGAAATGGATAAAATCTTGCCCCCTATATCTTGAACGGACTTGTTCATCTTGCCTGCCTCATCTGAAAAAATCCGCATATTGACGATTTTTCGAACAGCATAGTCCAGGTCTTCCTGGCTGTCATCTGGCCCCACACCGACTAGGAGCAAAAGCCCTTGTTCAATTTGCCCATGGATGCTTCCGTCGATAGTCACACTGGCCTGTGATACACGTTGTAATACAATTTTCATCTTATCCGTTGGTCCTTTTCACTGAGTAAACTTCTGGCACCGACTTGATCTTGTCCACCAGACTGGTCAAGGTCGCCAAATTGGAAATACCAAAGGAAACGTGGATGGTTGCAAACTTCATATCCTTGGTTGGCTGGGCATTGACCGAAGAAATATTCTTGCTGGCATTTGTCAAAACCTTGAGAACATCGTTGAGGAGACCTGAACGGTTGAGCCCGTAGATGTCAATGTTTGCCATGTATTCCTTGGTCGAATTTTCATCCTCCCAACCGACATCAATCAGGCGGACATCATAGTTTTCCTGACTCTTGAGGTTCATACAGTCTACACGGTGAACAGCTACCCCACGCCCCTTGGTGATGTAGCCGACAATTTCATCGCCAGGTACTGGATTGCAACATTTGGCAATCCGTATCAGCAGCCCTGACGCTCCTTCAATCACCACGCCACCTTCGTGACGGATTTTCAAACTATCTTTGTTGTCGTGTTTGACTTCGCCACCGTTGACCAATTCGTCCGCGACAGCTTTGGCTTTAGCTCGCTCGGCTTCGCGGCGTTCTTTCTCTGTCAGACGGTTAAAGACTGACACGGCAGATATTTCTCCAAAACCAACTGCCGCAAAAAGGGATTCGTCGGTCTTATAGCTGGTCTTTTGCAGGACTTCGTCCATGTGGCGACGATCTAGATACTGGTTGGGAACGTAGCCATTTTCTTGGAGCAGGTTCTGAAGCATCTCACGCCCCTTTGAAACAGACAATTCCTTGTCCTGATTCTTGAAGAACTGCTTGATTTTGTTGCGGGCCTTGTGAGTTTTAACTAGGTTGACCCAGTCACGACTTGGACCGAAAGAGTTGGCAGAGGTGATGATTTCCACCTGATCGCCTGTCTTAAGCTTGGTCGTCAGAGGCACCATACGGCCGTTAACCTTGGCACCTGTCGCCCGCTCACCAACCTTGGTGTGAATTTCATAGGCGAAGTCAATGGGCACAGAGTCCTTAGGCAATTCACGCACAGCGCCATCTGGCGTAAAAACGTAAATACGCTCTGTAAAAATATCGTCCTTGACAGAATCGACGAAGGATTGGGCATCTCCGGCTCCTTCTTGGAGTTCAATCAGGTTGTTAATCCAGCGCAGTTCTTTTTCGCTGGCAGTTGCCTTGCCACCACGCTTGTAGGCCCAGTGAGCCGCCACTCCGTACTCTGCCACCTGATGCATTTCCACTGTCCGAATCTGGAACTCAATCGGTCCCTTTGGTCCATAGACTGTCGTATGGATGGACTGGTAGCCATTGGCTTTTGGACTAGCAATGTAGTCCTTGAATCGACCAGGCATCGGCTTCCATAGTTCATGGATATAGCCCAACATGGCATAGACATCGCTTGGTGTATCCATCAAACAACGGATGGCCGTCAAGTCGTACAGCTCATCAAAGCGTTTTTTCTTGTCATGCATCTTCCGATAGATAGAGTAGATGTGCTTAGGACGACCGTAAATCTGACCATGTAGATGGCGCTCCTCTGTATATTCTCGCAACTTGTCAACAACTTCATTGACCAATTCTTCCCGCTCACGACGCTTTTCCCTCATCATGTGGGTAATCTTGTAAAACTCAACTTCATTCAAGTAGCGGAAAGACATATCTTCCAATTCCCACTTGATTGAAGAAATACCTAGACGGTGGGCAAGCGGTGCATAGATTTCCATCGTTTCACGTGAAATCCGTTCTTGTTTGTCCTTGCGCAAGTGCTTGAGGGTCCGCATATTGTGGAGACGGTCTGCCAGCTTAACCAAAATCACTCGCATGTCTTGGGACATGGCAATCAGCATGTTGCGGTGGTTTTCAGCCAACTGCTCCTCATGAGACTTGTACTCGACCTTACCCAGCTTGGTCACACCACCGACAATATGGCGAACCTCTGGTCCAAATTCAGCTTCCATATCGTCCAGTGTCACATCGGTATCTTCGACCACATCATGTAAGAAGCCACAGGCTACGGTTACTGCATCAAGCTTAAGCCCTGCCAAAATTCCCGCTACTTGGATGGGGTGAACAATATAAGGTTCTCCTGATTTACGAAATTGAAGTTTATGAGCCTCAGTAGCATAGTTCAAAGCTTTCTCAATAAAGGCTACATCATCAGCTGGAAGATAGCTTGCTGTCAGGGCAACAACTTCCTCGCCAGTGTAATTGATTTCTTTCATTTTTTCTTCCTCTTCCCGTTTCCTCCTATTCTACCATTTTCATGAAAAAAGAAAAAGGAATCTAACACTACTAACACAGATAAAAACTTAGAACCTGAATTCACAAGAGAAATGCTTGTAGATAAGAGAGGGTTTTTCACTAATCTAGACATTTTTTGAGGAAACGCTGACTGTATTTTGAAAAAAGAACGATGAGTAGCTGAAAAACAAGCCTCGGTGAAGTGCTGAACTGTGAATACAGATTTTCAGTTTCTTTTTTCTGTTAAAACCAGAAAAACATTCGCCTTTCACTCTGTTTTCATGTTTTTTTCAAATAATATCACCCAAACGTTCAGAATTAGTCTTGAATTTTATATTTCTTAGCTGTATAATGATTGTAGAAGATTATTATAAAAAAGAAAATGGAGGATTCTTATGAATTTTCGTTTCAGTAAGTGTGCCGTAGCACTCACACTAGCTCTCTTAGCTGCAAGCAATCCAAAATTAGCTCAAGCCGAAGAGATTCTCAATACAACTCCAGCTTCTTCAACAGAAGCAAGTCAGGCTGTACCAGTTGAAACTGACACCACAGAAAAAGCTGATAGTACAGAATCTCCTGCTCCAGCCACTACCGAAGCTGAAAATCCAAGCTCTTCCGAGACAGCTGAAACCAGTGATCCTACGAGCGAGACAACTGACACAACTGCTTCAGAGGCACGCACGGTCACTCCTGCTGCAACTGAAACTAGTCAGCCTGTTGAAGGACAAACTGTTGATGTTCGCATTCTCGCAACAACTGACCTCCATACGAACTTGGTCAACTATGACTATTACCAAGATAAACCAGTGGAAACGCTTGGTCTAGCAAAAACAGCTGTTCTTATCGAAGAGGCAAAAAAAGAAAATCCAAATGTTGTATTGGTAGATAATGGAGACACCATTCAAGGTACTCCTCTTGGAAATTACAAGTCTATCGTTGATCCTATTGAAGAAGGCGAACAACATCCTATGTACGCCGCCTTAGAGACGCTGGGATTTGACGTCGGTACACTTGGCAACCACGAATTTAACTACGGTCTTGCCTACCTCGAAAAAGTAATTCGTACAGCCAACATGCCTCTAGTCAATGCTAATGTCCTCGATCCGACTACGAAAGACTTTCTCTACACCCCTTATACCATTGTGAAAAAGACATTCACAGACACCGAGGGTAAAAATGTTACACTAAATGTCGGTGTTACAGGGATTGTTCCCCCTCAAATTCTCAACTGGGACAAAGCTTATCTAGAAGGAAAAGTGATTGTCCGTGATGCAGTTGAAGCCGTTCGCGATATTATCCCAACCATGCGAGAAAATGGCGCAGACATCGTTCTGGTCCTTTCCCACTCAGGTATCGGCGATGACCAATATGAAGTCGGCGAGGAAAATGTCGGTTACCAAATCGCCAGCCTGTCAGGAGTTGATGCGGTTATCACAGGTCACTCCCACGCAGAATTCCCAGGAACTGCCGAAAAACCAAGCTTCTACGCTAAATATTCTGGCGTGGATGATACAAATGGTAAAATCAACGGTACTCCTGTCACCATGGCGGGTAAATACGGTGATCACCTCGGCGTCATCGACCTCAATCTGGTCTTTAAAGATGGCAAATGGACAACTACTTCTAGCAAAGCGGCTATTCGTAAAATTGATACAAAATCATCTGTAGCAGATGGTCGCATCATTGACCTTGCTAAAGAAGCCCATAACGAAACCATCAACTATGTGCGCCAACAAGTCGGTGAAACAACTGCGCCAATCAACAGCTTCTTCGCCTTGGTGCAAGATGATCCTTCTGTACAGATTGTTAACAATGCACAGATTTGGTATGCAAAACAACAATTGGCGGGTACTTCAGAAGCTAATCTACCAATCCTATCTGCGGCTGCACCATTTAAGGCTGGTACTCGAGGCGATGCTTCAGCCTATACAGACATTCCTGCTGGCCCAATCGCCATCAAGAACGTAGCAGACCTTTACCTCTACGACAACGTTGTAGCCATCTTAAAAATCAACGGTGCTCAACTCAAAGAATGGTTGGAAATGTCCGCAGGGCAATTCAACCAAGTTGACCCAAGCTCAACAGAGCCACAAAACCTAGTCAACACAGATTTCCGCACTTACAATTTTGACGTTATTGACGGAGTAACTTATCAGTACGATATTACGCAACCAAATAAATACGATCGTAACGGTAAGGTAGTCAACGAAACTGCCAGCAGAGTTCGGAATCTGCAATACAATGGGCAAGATGTGACAGCTGATCAAGAATTCATCGTGGTTACCAACAACTACCGTGCAAACGGTACTTTCCCTGGGGTCCGCGAAGCTTCTGTCAATTACTTGCTCAACCTGGAAAACCGCCAAGCCATCATCAACTACATCATCTCTGAAAAGGTCATCAACCCAACTGCAGACAATAACTGGACCTTCACCGATAGCATCAAAGGTCTAGACCTCCGCTTCTTGACGGCAGACCGTGCGAAAGCTCTAGTTGCTGACCAAGAAGGTATTGTCTACCTACAGGCTTCAACTGCCAGCGAAGGGTTCGGTGAGTTCAAATTTGTCTATACTGAACCTAAAGTAGTAACTCCAGATGAACAGCAGTCAGAGCAAGGTAATACAGGTCAAGATATTGTACTCGAATCTGGTCAACGAATTACTCTTCCAGCGGTAAATCCACCAGCTCCTGCTCCACAACATAAATTGGCTAGTCCACATTCACAAGCGAGCACCAAGACACTCCCTGCAACAGGAGAAGCTACCTCTATGCTTAGTCTGCTTGGCCTCACTTTGATTGGTTTTGTCGGCGCATGGACTAAGAAAAAAGAACATTAAAATAATCAGCAAGAGTTTGGGAGCCCAAACTCTTCTGTTTTATAAAGGAGAAATTATGTTCCAAAACATTCCACACCTTACTAGCGCAACCTTATGCCTACGCCTCATCCGAGAAAACGATTTGGAAGACCTCTGGGAAATCTATTCCAACCCCATTCACTTTCAGATGACTCCCAACACCTCCACACAAAATAAAGAAACTCTCCGCAAGCGTATCGGTCATTTCCAAAGAGATTTTGACAAGAAAAAACGCCTGTTTCTAGGAGTAGAATGCGGGAGGAAATTGATTGGCGTTTTGGAAGTTTTTGACCACAAGAAACGGTCTGCGTCGGTGACCATTGGTTATCGGATTCACCACGCCTTCTGGAATCAAGGTCTGGCTAGCCAAGCAGTTAGCCTGCTCTGCCATTACTTGATAGAAGAATGCCAAATAAAAGCAATCGTCGCCCTCGTCCTACCCGAAAACCAAGCCTCACAAAAGGTACTGATAAAGAATAGCTTCCAACAAATCGGGCGAGTTGAGGAAGACTGGAAGGGATTGGGACAAGTTAACCTTTTAAGGTTTGAACGAAGACAGTAAAAAACAGGGCAATAATCAAGAGCTTGTTTTTTTCAAGCTCTTTTTTTACCCTCATATACTCTCTAGATGAATTAATCAAAGCATATAAAAATAGCTCGAAGACGTACTCGAGCCGTTTTTATATTTATATCGCTACTCCCAATAAATCGGTACATAGCGGGTTTCTTTGGGACTTTTTACTGTATAGGTTCCCAAATCTACCCAGTTTGATTAATTCGCTAACCGCTGTTCTACTCTAAACTCCTGACAAAGTATCGTTTTTTCTAGGCGAATGTTTCCATACTTCCTTGCAAAAACAGGGTAAGAAACGCTTTCTGAAGCAAAAACGAGATTCCCCAAAGCCGTTTTTCTAGGACGACTAAACTCCATAATTCTCTCCACCGTAAATCGAAGAAATCAGATTTTCACTCATAATGGTTTCATGATAGGTTGCTTCGAGATAAGTACGACTATCAGACGCTTGAAAACCTCGACTAGACGTACTCGATAATTGACGAATAAAAGCCTTTCTCACTTCATGATTTTCAAACTCATAGGTCTGCTCTGTTGCTTGATTATACAAAACCAATTCCGAGATAATCTGATAGCTAGTCCCTGAAACTCTACCAAATTGATTAAGAGCAACAAAGACTATCAAGAAAAATCCAAGAGCAGCAAAAATAGGGGTACTCAATCTTTTCATGGGCAATCTCCATCACATATCTCCTCAATCTTCGCTAATTGCAACGACCATTGAGCTATGAACGAATCCATCATGATCCTGTTTGTTCGAATCGTTCGGATCGATACATTCACTATTTGCTAACGTGTTTTCGGGACAAACTTCTTTCTTAAAACGACAGATCATTCATCTTTATCACAATTTATAGTATATCAACATATTTTTTAAAAAACAACTAATCAAGTATGTAAATGTAAACCAAATCATGTAAAATATGACCAAATAACTGCAATCACGATGGCTGGCAGCATGTTGGCCACGCGAATCTTTTTGTCCCAAACGATATTGAAACCGACACAGAAGATGAGGGCGGAGCCGATAAAGGAGAGATTGGCAAGGGCTTGATCCGTCATCAGAGGCTCAATCATGCGTGCCAAAAGAGTCACAGAGCCTTGAAAAATCAAAACCGGTACTGCCGAAAATCCTGCCCCCTTGCCCAAACTGGCCGTCATGATAAAGATGATGATAAAATCCAGAATACTCTTAATGGCGAGGAGGGTATAATCTCCCGTCAAGCCGTCTTGGATAGAGCCGATAATGGCCATGGCACCGATACAAACAGTAAGGGATGCCGTGAGAAAAGCATCTAAAAACTGAGAGTCCTGACCATTGCCAGACTTTTCACGCAGCCAGATACCCAAGCGCTCAAACCAACCTTCGATATGGAGCACTTCTCCTAAGAAAGTACCGAAAGCCAGACTGAGCACAAAGAGCAGGGTGTTCTGGGTGACCAGTTGACCATTTTCCACTCTTAAAAGACCTGTCAGCGTTCCAGAAATCCCTAAAAAGAGAATGGCAACGCCGCTAGCCAGAGTTAGCCCTGACTGATGTCGAGGTTTTAATAGATGACCAAACCAGGCACCCAAGAGGCCTCCAAGTGCGACGGCCAGTGTATTGATAATCGTTCCTAAAGCAAACATGACCTTACCTCAACAATTCCGTCGCGTAGCTAATGGCAGAAAGGGCATAGAGTGGAGCCGTCTCCGCTCGTAAGATACGAGGACCAAGACCTGTCTTGACCGCTCCTGCTCCTTCAAATGTGGCTACTTCCTCAGGCGACACGCCACCTTCTGGACCGACGATGACAAGGACTGATTGGCCAGCTTCTAAGCCAGATAAGATTTTCACCAGGTTGGCTTGTTCGCCTTCTTTGGCAGCCTCTTCGTAGGCTAAGATAATCTGGTCAAATCCTGCTAGTTGCGCTAGGAAATCCGCTTTTTTCTCAAACAAGCGAACAGCTGGAATGCGATTGCGTTTGCTTTGCTCGGCTGCTCCTTGGGCGATTTTTTCTAGCTTCTCTGCTTTTTTGCCTAATTTTTTACCGTCCCATTTGACCACTGACCAGGCCGCTGGAAAGGCCCAGAGGGCTGTCATGCCTAATTCCGTTGCCTTTTGGGCAACAAATTCGAGCTTATCTCCCTTGGGAAAGCCCATAGCAATGGTAACGGAGACAGGTAATTCAACATTGTCTGCCAATTCTTCGATGATTTCAACAGATTGGCTCTGGCTGTCTACTACCCGTGCCAAGCGTTTAATCCCGTCGTCAAAGACTAGGACAATCTGGTCATCTGCCTGCAATCGCATAACAGAAAACATATGCTTGGCTGTGTCCTTATCGCTAATCTGGAACACGCCCTGCGGCGCTCTGCCATTGACAAAATACTGCTGCATCTTAGCCTCCAATCACACCTGAGCGGTCAGTCGTCTTCTTAAAGACGCAGCAATTCCACTCGCCCTGAATCATGTGAGTCTCAAGGAAGAAGCCAGCCGCCTCCGCAGATGCTCGCACCATGTCCCACTTGTCCGCGATGATGCCGCTCATAATTAGGTAGCCCTCGTCCTTGACCAGACGGTAGGCATCCTCGGTCAGATGGATGAGAATATCCGCCAAGATGTTGGCAACGATGACTTCTGCCTCAATGTCAATGCCACGAAGCAAGTCACCTGCCGCGACATGAATATTGCTAGTATTGGCATTGAGATCAATGTTTTCCTGAGCTACACGCACCGCCACTTCATCTAAATCGTAAGCAAAGATTTCCTTAGCCCCAAGAAGAGAGCTAGCGATTGAGAGAACGCCTGAGCCTGTACCGACATCGATGACCGTTTCACCACCACGCAGGACCTGAGAAAGAGCAAAAAGGCTCATCTTAGTGGTCGGGTGGGTTCCCGTACCGAAAGCCATACCTGGATCCAGGCGGATGATTTTCTCACCAGCAGTCGCCTCATAGTCGGTCCAAGACGGTACAATGGTCAAATCGTGGGTAATGCGGGCTGGCTCATAGTATTTCTTCCAGTTGTCCGCCCAGTCTGCCTCTGCCAATTCCTGACTTTCTAAGCTGACCTGACCCGTTTCCAAGCCAAATCCTGGCAAATCCGCCAAGCGAGTCGCCAAGTCTGCCTTAACTTCCTCAATATCTACAGTATCAGGATAGTAAGCCGTAATCGCAATCATATCCGACTGCTCCACCTCGGGATAGAGTTCACCAAAACGGTCCTCCTGCCCCACATAGTCAGCTGAGTCGCTAATGGCCACCCCCTGACTGCCCGTTTCAATCATCAGATTTGAAACTGCCTCTTCTGCATCACGATGCACGTGAATCGTTAATTCTTGCCATGAGTTCATGTTTGTTTCCTTTTTCTTTTCTATGCGTCAATCACTGTATTATTGTACCGATTTCTAGCCTATTTTACAAGTTAATGTTACGCAATGGAGCCCTAATAATACTTTTTCGAAAATTTTCTAATCGCACTACGAATAAACATGTGTAGGAAAGTTTGAGACGGTGGTTCCAAGTTTCTGAACGGAGGTGATGCCCATGAAAGTGGACAGCAAATCTGCTAGAAAGGAGGAATGCTTTTGTCTGTAGCTGATGGGCTGATTGTCATGCTCACATTCGCAAGTCTACTTGTTGAAATGCTGAGCTTGATAATCGTCATCATTTTAGCTATTCGGGATAAAAAATAACCGTCAGCAAACTTTGACACAGTTCTGACGGTTATTTAATCTAACGAACTGAACCACCGTTTAGCGGTCCTGTCAGGGCGTTGAGCTGGAACTCAGCGCCTTTTCTATTTTTATAGTAGCAAAAGTTTTACCCGTAGTCAAGTCAGAACCAAACTTACAGGTATCTCGCTTCCTAGTACCTCGGATATGGGTAAAATTCTCCCTCCACCAAGTCTGCTCTGCCTTTTTCAAAGGCCTCACCGTCCCAAGCAATCGCAAATTCTTGTGCTTCTGGGTCCGCCAAAAAGTCCATGAGGTCATCTAAACCTTGGTCGGCGGTGTCCTTGAGAAAACCTGCGAAGTAGGTCAGAAACTCGGCTGAAAAGCCCTTCTTGGCGTCAAATGGCAGAGCGACCAGATAGTCTTCCTCGTCAAAGCGAGACTTGTCCTGGTTGTAGAAAAGGACATACTCCTCTAGGAAAATATCCTCCGCAGAGGCATTGCCTTCATCATCCACCGTTTCAATCCCAGCAACGTTCTGTGCCTCTAAGATGAAAGCCAGCTCAACTGCGTGGTTTTTCTTGTCCCAATTAAGCTCGTAATCGTAAGAAAAATGTTTATCCAGTGCCGCTTCCAGCACATCTAAAAAGCCATGTTTTGCCATTTTATTTCCTCTTTTCTATAAATTCCAATAAATTTATTTCTCGACCGTATTTGACGGAAGTCCGCTTGTCTTTCTCCAAAATGGACTTGGTTAAATCTAGTTGATTCACCGCTGCCAAGGCTACAGCATAGTGAATAACGTCAGCTAATTCTTCTGCCAGACGAGCAGAGCTGTCGTCTTCGCCATCCATCATCTTGCGGCCTGCACGCTGATTCAGTAGCTCTGCCACTTCACCAATTTCTTCCACTAATTTCATAAAGAGACTTTGCTCTGGAACTGTCGTCCCATAGTGGTCACGCAAGTATTCTTCCAAAACACCCACCGTCAACTCCGTCATCTTCGTTTCTCTCCAAATCCTAAAATTGTAGTATAATGATTATACCATAAATGCACTGAAAGGAAGCCTATGCCAGCCAATCTCGCCCTTCGTATGCGGCCCAAATCCATTGATGACGTCATCGGTCAGGAACACCTGGTCGGTCCTGGAAAGATTATCCGTCGCATGATTGATGCCAATATGCTGTCGTCCATGATTCTCTACGGTCCGCCAGGGATTGGCAAAACCTCGATTGCGTCCGCCATTGCTGGCACGACCAAGTATGCCTTTCGGACCTTTAATGCCACAACGGACAACCAAAAACGCCTGCAGGAAATCGCTGAAGAAGCCAAGTTTTCTGGCGGTCTGGTCCTCATGCTCGATGAAATCCACCGCCTCAACAAGACCAAACAGGACTTTCTGCTTCCTCTTTTGGAAAATGGCAATATCATCATGATTGGGGCAACGACGGAAAATCCATTTTTCTCAATTCTGCCTGCCATTCGTAGTCGGGTGCAGATTTTTGAATTGCAGCCTTTGCAAACCAGCCACATCCGACAGGCCTTGGAACTGGCTCTGACAGACAGCGAACGCGGTTTTGACTTCCCCGTCACCATTGAGCCTGAGGCTCTGGACTTCCTAGCCAATGCTACCAACGGTGACCTGCGTGCTGCTTACAATTCGCTAGAACTGGCTGTGCTTTCGACCAAGGAAAGCGACGACGGTAGCCGCCACATTGATCTGGACGCCGTGGAAAATAGCCTGCAAAAATCCTACATCAGCATGGACAAGAAGGGCGATGCCCACTACGACATTCTCTCAGCCCTGCAAAAATCCATTCGAGGCAGTGATGTCAATGCCAGCCTCCACTACGCCGCTCGTTTGATTGAGGCAGAAGACCTGCCTAGTCTGGCTCGTCGCTTGACGGTCATTGCCTATGAAGACATCGGCTTGGCCAATCCAGAGGCACAGATTCATACGGTGACTGCCCTTGAAGCTGCCCAGAAAATCGGATTTCCTGAAGCACGGATTTTGATTGCCAATGTGGTAGTCGATTTGGCTCTTTCTCCCAAGTCCAATTCTGCCTATCAGGCCATGGATGCAGCTCTAGCTGATTTGCGGAAAAATGGTCATCTACCTATCCCAAATCACCTGCGGGACGGCCATTATGCTGGTAGTAAGGAGCTGGGAAATGCTAT